>JBKPQD010000162.1:0-2343 GCA_046733915.1 Chloroflexota bacterium | reverse complement strand
CCCGCGAGCAAGCTTTTTAGCAGGCTTCCCCACGGGAAGTTGATCGTCACGTGTGAAACCGAACCGTCAAGTTCCTGTGGCAAGGCTTGCGCGCCGGCGATGAGAAAGAGTGTGTTCGGGAGAGCCAGGCGCGAAGCGGCGCGCAGATTCTCGCGGCACGTATCCACACCGATCACAAGCCAGTCCGGGTGCTGTTTGGCAAGGGAACGCACATAGCGACCATCGCCCGTTCCCAGATCCAGAAGGACCCGCTCATAATTTTTAAGTCGTGCTCTGAATCCATCAAAATCCAAAGAGTGGGACGTTTTGCCCCGAATTGTTTCCATGAGAAACCTCCATTCTGTCGAGTTGAAAATTGGGACAGAACAGAGCGGGGCGGACCACGAGCGCGCAAAATGAGACGGCTGCCCCGCTGGCTTCGTGCCAGCGGGATAGCGCACGGGCGGCACGAAGCCGCCCCGCTGCGTCAGGCACCGTCGAGGTCGTCGGGTGTAGGTTTTTTACTTAAGGGGATAAGAAAACAGGCCCGTTGGGCAAAGGTCTAGCAGGGTGGACGAGCGAAAAGCTTGTTCATCGTAAGTATTATAGCGGAATCCACAATAGTTTGACAGGTGGTTTTTCTCGGTTATAATTCAGTCACTGAATTTTGAAAATGGAATCGTCCAACGAAGAACTGCGCGAGCTCACGCTTCTCGAAAATATAGAAAATGATCCCGATGTGAACCAGTCCACGCTTGCCACCCAATTGGGTGTGGCAGTCGGAACGGTCAACTGGCACTTAAAGCGTCTGATCGCCAAAGGCTATGTCAAGGTCAAGCGCGCCGAGCGCAAGAAGCTGCGCTATATCATCACGCCCGAGGGCATTGCCCTGCGTGCGCGTCTGGCTGTGGATTATGTGGAGCATTCCCTTTCCCTGTACCGCAAGACACGCCAGCGCGTCAACGAGCATCTCAAGACCCTGGAGTCGGCCGGCTATAAAAGCGTCCAGATCGTTGGTAAGGGGGATGTGGCAGATATCTGTCGTTTGACCTGCCTTGAGCACGGCATCGAAGTCATCAATGATAAACAAGCTCCCGCCCTGCAAGTGGAGGGGTTCAAAGTCCAGTTACGGATGGAGGGTACGAATGAGTGACCGCCATGTGCTGATCACGGGTGGAGCGGGATATATCGGTTCGCTCCTGACCTCAGAATTGCTGCGCGCGAATTATCGTGTAACTGTCCTGGACTCGCTGCTCTTCGGCGGCGAGTCGCTGGTTCCATTCTTGCACCATCCTAACTTTCACTTCGTCAAAGCGGATGTGACCGAGCCGCGCGCCGTCAAAGACGCGCTTAAAGATGGCTGGCAGCGTCCGCAGGCGATCGTCCATCTCGCCGCGATCGTAGGATTTCCCGCCTGTCAGGCCGTTGGCCGGCAGGTCGCCTGGCGCTATAACGTGGATGCTACAAAGCTGGTCTTCGGGCAGGCGGTCGATTTGGGTGTGGAACGTTTTGTGTTTGCCTCTACCTATAGCAATTACGGCCTATCTCCTGACGGACAACCTGTCACGGAAGAGTCGCCGTTAAATCCACAGTCACTCTATGCAGAGACCAAGATCGCGGCCGAGGAATTTTTACTAAGCCAGCGACAGAGCTCATGTGCACCGCTGCTGTTTCGCTTCGCGACCTTGTATGGTATTTCGCCGCGCACACGTTTCGACTTGATCGTCAATCAATTCGTTCTGGAGGCGTTCACCAAGCGCGAGCTTATTATTTACCAGCGCGGGTACTCCCGTTCGTTCGTGCACATTCGCGATACGGTACGGGGCGCCATCATGGGACTCGAAGCCGAACGGTCCAAGGTGTGCGGCGAGATCTTCAATCTTGGTACCGACCAGGGAAATTATTCGAAGGACGATATCGTCCGCTTGATCCTCAAGCGCATGCCGGAGACCATCGTCGAATACAAGGATCTGACATTTGGCGGTGACATGCGCGACATCGCCGTATCCTTTGCCAAGATCAAACAAGTATTAGGTTTTGAAACAACTCTGGATGTTGATGATGGCATTCGTGAATTATTGTTTGCATTGAAATCTGGCATCATTCGAAACCCTAACGATGAAAAATACAGGAACGCACAATTTATCGTGCAATGACATCTGGGAGAGATCATGGCAGAAAATTTTTGGCAAGATAAGAAAGTAATCGTTACAGGAGGCGCAGGCTTCCTTGGCTCGTTTGTCATTGAAAAATTGAAACAACGGGGAGCCACCGATATTTTCGTCCCGCGTATCGAAACCTATAACCTTGTGGATCCGAATGATATCCGTCGTTTGTATGCCGACACGCTGAAAGGTGTTGACC
>JBKPQD010000161.1:0-4242 GCA_046733915.1 Chloroflexota bacterium | reverse complement strand
GTTTTCTCAAGCAAATGGATGAGGATGGATTCCAAATTAGCTTATGGCAGGCGCCCTACATTCATCCCGAGCTGCCTCTGGCGCAGGTTGCTTTACAGAATGGGTTTGTCGGTCGGGAGACGGACCGTCCGAACTCTCATCGTCACTGGCTGGGGTATACGCTCGATCTCAATCAACCGGAGGCGGTCGCCTGGTACCAGTCGCTGTTAACGCCTCTGTTGGAGATGGGCGCCGCAGTCATCAAAACAGACTTCGGCGAGGAAGTGGACGAAGGGGCAGTCTACATGAGGATGCCGGGCAACCAATACCATAACCTGTTCGCGCTGCTATACGCGAAAGCTGCCTGGGAAGTAACCGAGCGCGTGCGCGGCAAAGGGCAGGGCATCATCTGGGCGCGCTCGGCATGGGCCGGCAGCCAGCGCTATCCTGTCCATTGGGCGGGAGATGCGGCGGGCACCTACGATGCGCTCGCCGGCACGATCTGCGGCGGGCTGCATTTCGGTCTCTCGGGCTTTGCTTTCTGGAGCCATGATGTGGGCGGTATTCACGGTATCCCCGACTATATGGAAACGCGCCCCACCGATGACGTCTATGTGCGCTGGACTCAGGTGGGCGTGTTTTCGTCTCACCTGCGCTTTCATGGTGGCTCGCCGCGCGAGCCGTGGGAATATCCAGCTGTTGCAGACATCGTACGAGAATGGCTGCGTTTCCGGTATGCCCTCCTTCCCTATGTATTGGAGCAGGCGCAGAGATGTTGTCGGGGCGGACTGCCCATATTCCGTTCGCTGGTATTCGACTGGCCGCAGGATCCGGCGGTCTGGAGCCTGGCAGATGAGTATCTCTTCGGCGAAAATTTTCTCGTTTGTCCGGTGCTGGATGCTTCCGGCGTACGATCAGTCTATTTGCCCGAGGGGAAGTGGGTGGATTTCTGGAGCGGGCAAGTATTCGCAGGTCCGCTACACCTGCATGCAATCCATTCGACGCTGGCGCGTTTGCCGCTGTACGTCCGTTATGACAGCGAGATTACCTTTGCCGAGCCGGTCCAAAACACGCGCTTGCTGCCAGATGCAGCGCGTATCACGATTCGTTTTGATGAAAGTTATCGGGGCTTTGACGCTTCCCCGCTAAAAAGATGGATCGATCTGTAGGTCTCCCTAGCTTGAATATTTACATATTCTGTGACATGATCCCCAGCGTCTTAATGAACTCGTCCCGGTGGGCGAGCTCTTCCGGCGTGAACGTCTCGTTCAAAATTCGGTTCTTGAATTCCTGTGCGTCGCCATCCTCGGGAACGACCCAGGTTTTGATCGGCTGGCAGGCAATTTGGTGGTTCTCGCCCGGCACAAAGCGCTCATTGACAACGGTGCCTGTCTCCTTTGTGGAGAGTGGCCAGGTCGCATCGACGATCATCTCCTGATCGGGCAGCTCGAGAATCAAATAATTGTGCACATCCACAAAACGACCGTTGGATTGCTCGAGCAGCTCGCGCAGTTTTCCCGGTACTTGTGCTGGATCAATATGCATGACCGTCGTGCAGGCGATCAAACGCGAAGTGTAACCAAGTTCGGTAAATAAACCCTTCAATAGATAATGTTACCCCGAACAGGTACCGCGCCATTCCTGGATGATGGTTTCCGGGTCACGGGAACTGGCACGTATGTAAGGCATATCCCGAACGAGCAGAAAAGCTTTTTCGAGATCGATTTGCTCATTCGGTCCGAGCAGGCCACGTTCTACAGCATTCGACTTTAGGATTTCGAGCAACATGATCAATCCTTTTTTGTTGTGTGCCAAGCATTATAAAGAACTACCCAGGAAGATGATATCACGCAGAGCGGATTTTGCAGTTGTTCTCCCAGAGCAGCCTTGCTGAAAATCGCAAATACGGAGAAAATCGAGGCAACGGCTTGGCATATAAAATCGAGAGAAGGAAGGCAATTTTCAACGTATGTATTTCCACGAATTTTCTAATCATCCGATTGGCTACAAAGGATGGCAATCATGATTCTTACCGCAACCGAAGCAGACGGGCCCTCGATTCAGGACATCACGGCGCGCGCCGGCGTCTTCAACGAAGAGGAAGTCAAATGCGTGGCTGACATCTGGCAGGAATACCTGGTGGATGGACCCGAAATCTGTGGCTACACCTTCCTCGTGGAGCGCGACGGCGATCAGGTCTGCGGCTTCGCGTGTTACGGTCCGCGCGATCTGACCAGCGGGGTATTCGATTTGTACTGGGTCGCCGTCGATCCGAGATGTCGGCGCGGGGGCGTGGGACGAAGGTTACTGACCGCCAGCGAGGAAGCGGCGCGCAAGGCCGGCGGACGAATGATCATCGCCGAAACGTCGGGCACATCCCATTATGATGGCACTCGCAATTTTTACCTGGGCATGGGCTATACCATCGAGGCATCCATCAAGGATTTTTACAGCGAAGGGGATGATCTAGCAATCTTCGTCAAACGCTTTTGAAAAACTAAAATCAGTACTGACATGGAATTCTCAATGCAAAGTCCCAGATTCTGGGGCTTTGTTTATTTTGTGATTGCTTTGCGCAGTAACATATTGATGACAAATACATCTTGTATATTAAGAACTTGGAGTGCATAATTTTATTGATTTGTTTTGCTCGAGTGAGGAGGAGATCAAGATGGGAAATATAAAAAATAGCACGATTCGCACTGCTTTAAGCTTGGCATTTGTTATGGCATTCGCCTTTATGATTCAGCCAACCAGAATTCTGGCAGCGGGAGTATGCGGCACAGGGACATGGACACCGGGATATCTTGAAATTCACCACATCAATATTGGCGAAGGGGATGCAACGCTGATCGTTAGCCCGACGGGTAAATCCCTTCTCTTTGACGTGGGCGAATCAAATTGGAATTCCAGCGCCCGAGCACGAGTTGTCGGACCATACATTGAAAACGTTCTCGGCTGTAAATCACTGGATTATGTTGTCATCTCTCATTTTCACGCGGACCATATTGGTTATGTTGGATATGGAGGTCTCTGGCATTTAGTAGAAACTCAGGGCTTCACGGTGGGAATAACTTTAGTCCGTAACTACAATAGTTATTTGGGTAATAGCAGCGGGACTCTGACAAACTGGAAAGCATATTTAGAAGGCGCGGGACAAGCCAAGCTTCACCCGCTGACGGCCAGCGAGGGAATGAGCCAGGTGAATCTAGGTCCCGGTGTCATATTTAACATTGTTACCGTGGATGGGAATGGCGCAATCCGTGCGGGCGATTTCCATGCTGATGCCAACGCACCGTCAGAGAATGACTACAGTCTTGGCGCGCTGCTCAGCTATGGTAACTTTGACGAATGGATTGGTGGCGATCTGGATGGCGAGTATCAAGTGAGCGGATTCGGATATGCCTATCATGATATCGAGCTAAGCGCGGCTCGTGAAATTGGGGATGTCGACGTTTATAAAGTGGACCATCATGGTAGTTCCCATTCGAGCAACCCGACGTTTATCAATCAACTCGATCCTGAAGTTTCGATTGTGTCGGTTGGGGATGGAAATTCCTATGGACATCCAACCCAGTCGGTGATGGATCGGCTTCTTGCAACCTCTGCAGTGTATATGACGGAACGAGGAGATACGAATACGACCATCGGATCTGCCGTGGTGGCCGGCAACATTGTCATTAAGACATCTAACGGCTCTGCATATACGGTGAACGGTACTTCATTTACAGCAACAGAACCTGTTCGCACCGATGCAGATGGAGATGGTTATTTTGCCGAAGCGGATCCGAATGATACGAGTGCGGATCAGATTCCTGCAGCCAATGGCGGATGCAGTCCGGATTACCAAACCTGTTCCGTTACGTCTCTCACATGCGATGTGAGTCCGGGCCAGGTTCTGATCAATGAAGTCCTTCCGGCGCCTTCGAACAATGGGACGGAGTGGATCGAACTCTATAACACAACGACCAGCACGGTAAACATTGGGAATTGCTATATTGATGATAGTGTGAACGGAAGTGCTATCTACCAAATTCCTGCTTCGACCTTGATCCCCGCTCATGGATTTTGGACCCTGGATCGAAATAGCTACTTCAATAATACCGGTGACGATGCTCGCTTTCTAAAGGAAGATGGTACAACACTCCTGGATTTCTATACGTTTGGCGGGACTGCGTACGATGTGTCCCGCTATCGCCTCCCCGATGGAGGTGCCTGGGCTGGATCTCCGACTACTTCCACTACGAAGGGCCAATCCAACAC
>JBKPQD010000160.1:0-5956 GCA_046733915.1 Chloroflexota bacterium | reverse complement strand
GCTCCGCACTCAACCCCTGGATGCGCGGCTTATTGGAAAACTTCTCCATGGTCGATGGCACGTGGACCGAAATCCACAAAGACGAAAAGTTGGTTGGCTGTGGCGCCGTCTTGCGCGATAACCAGTTCCAGTTAGCGACCGGCTTGGGGCTTGAAGATGACGTCCCCGGTGGCTATTTTCTTTTGCTCTATTCGGCTTTGCAGGAAGCCTTTGAACATAACGTCCGCCTTGTGCGATTTGGAACGGGTGCGTACGATGTCAAACGCAGACTGGGATTCCACCTGGAAGATACCAATCATGCTATGTTCATGATGGCAGGCTTATCGTCCCGCGCTAGGAAGCGCAAGGAAGAATCTCTGGGTTGAGGCTTTATGCTTCTTGGCATCGCACAGTCTGCTGCAACACTGCTGACCATCCTCCTGTTCTATATCATGGATTTTGCCCTTATCCGCCGTTATGATAAAAAACGTCAGGCAAGTGGATCGGGGCGTTCCTGGGATTTTACATTCTTCATTTTTGCTATCGTCGCAGCTCTTGTCCTGCAACCTATTCTCTTTCCCTTCCTAAGCTTTCGCACAGCCCAACCTTGGGGACTCGGGTTTCAAATCCTGGGCGTTATTCTGATTGTTGTGTCGCTTGGCCTGCATGCGTGGTCCCGGGTTCACTTGCAGGAGTTCTATGCAGAACGTGTCGAAGTGCAGCCCGAACATAAAGTGATTGATAGTGGTCCCTACGCCTGGATGCGTCACCCGGTCATCACGTCCTTTTTCGGAATTGCAACCGGGCTGCTTCTAATTAACCCATCGCCCCTCACCTTTTTTGCTCTGCTTTATACGTTGTGGGATTTCGGACGCGCCGCCCGTCAGGAGGAGGATTTGCTCACGCAAACCGTTCCTGGTTATTCCGACTATGCGCGCCGGACACCCCGATTCTTGCCGCGCCTTCGGAGAAGCTGATGATCTCACTGGAGCAATTCCTGCAACTCCCCACAGAGCAAGTGGCGGCGCTCGTTAAAGCAAGCGGGCAAAAAGTGTGTGTTTTTCCGGTCAACGGGACGAGGCGCTGGTTCATGCTCGAACACGCCGATAAGATTGGCGATGACTTCCTCGCCGCCTACATGGATGAGTCGATTAAGAATCATGTCTATCTTTGTGCAATGCTTTTTGATCATGGCATCGACACGATTCTCACGCCGGTTTTTGGTCGCGAGCTCATGCGACGCGGAGATGAATACACCAAACGCGTTGGCATGGACGGCTTGGTACGCACCGCCACAGATAAAAATTATCTTGACTTCTTTTCGCAATATGGCGTAAGGGTCCGTTTTTATGGTGATTACCGTGATGTTTTGACGGACACACCCTATGAATATGCCATGAAGTCTATGTATGAAGTCACAGAAGCAACAAAGCATAATTCCCGCGCACGATTGTTCTTTGGCGTCTTTGCAGACGAGGCCGTGGAGACAGCCGCGCGGTTTTCGGTGGAGCATTATCTTGCGCAGGGCGCAGTCCCTGACAAACAAACCTTGATTCGAAAATATTACGGGGAAGATCTGCCATCCGTCAGCCTCTACATCGGTTTCGACAAGTTCAGTGCATTCGATATGCCATTGCTCTCCACCGGCGAAGAGGACTTATATTTCTCAGTGAGCCCATCGCCGTATATGACCGAACGTCAATTGCGTACTATCCTGTATGACCATCTTTATGTACGCCGGGTTCGCGAGCCGGACTATACAAAACTAGCACCTGATGAATTGGCTTGGCTCCGAGACTTTTATCGCCGTCATAAGGATGACGCCATGGGTGTTGGCACCCTGAAGTTTGATTTGTGGATTCCAAAAAGCATGGAAGAAAACAATGACTGATTTGATTGAGAAACTCATCGACGAGATTGGTCCGGGGCATATGGGCAGTACGGCATATGACACTGCTTGGACCGCGCGTCTTGGCGAAATTGATTGGAGCTTAAGCAGTCGCGCCCTGAGCTGGCTCGCGGCACACCAGTTACCCGATGGATCCTGGGGCGCGCCAGCTCCCATGTATTATCATGATCGTGTGCTTTGTACGCTGGCTGCCATGATTGCTCTTGCCTACCGTGGGCGACGCGGCCAGGACAAGCTACAAATCGAGATGGGCAAACTTGCCCTGGAGCGTATTGTCAGCGGGGCAACACAGGGACTCCAGGCAGATCCTAACGGCGCCACGGTCGGCTTTGAAATGATCGCGCCCACATTGGTAGCCGAGGCTGAAAAACTGGGAATTATCAAACGGCAGGGAGACCGCATCCTGGGACGTCTCTCCAAGCAGCGCGCCAAGAAGCTTTCGTTCCTCAAAGACAATATGATCAGCCGGCGTGTGACCATAGCGTTTTCTGCCGAAATGGCAGGTACCGATGGAAAACATATGCTGGATATGGCAAACCTCCAGGAAGACAATGGTTCCGTTGGATTAAGTCCTTCCGCAACAGCCTATTTTGCTACCTACATTAAACGAGGTGACGAACCCGCATTGAACTATTTACGTACGATTGCCAAATCTGACGGTGGAATGCCTAACGTAGCTCCCTTTGATGTTTTTGAAATTTCATGGACGCTTTGGAATCTTAGTTTGATACCCAGCTTAAGCAAGAATGCCAAACTCAAGCCATACATTGATTTCCTTTCCAACGCGTGGCAACCAAGACGAGGCGTTGGCTTTGCAGCAGAATACTCTGTAAAAGATAGCGACGACACAAGTCTTGTATTTGATACACTACTGCGATTTAACTGTGAAAAAGACCTTGCCAGTGTTCTGCTTTATGAAGAGAAGGATTACTTTCGTTGTTTCGATCTCGAGGCAAATCCATCTATCAGCGCCAATATTCACGTGCTCGGCGCCTTGGGCCAGGCCGGCCTCGACCGAAGAAATTCATCGGTACATAAGGTTTTAAATTATCTCAATAAGGTCAGGGGACAAAGCCCATTTTGGGTAGATAAGTGGCACTCCTCACCTTACTATGCCACAGCACACGCGATTATCGCTTGTGCAGGGTTTGCTCAGGAACTCGTCGCGGAGTCGGTACAATGGATTATCGAGTCACAGAATAAAAATGGCTCTTGGGGCACATATTTGTCCACCGCCGAGGAAACGGCTTACGCCCTTCAAGCACTTTGGGTTTGGAATGAAAAGGTAGCAAAAATACCTAAGTCCGTTCTTAAAAATGGTGGTCGTTGGTTGAAAGAACATTTGGATGAACCCTATCCCCCTCTTTGGATAGGCAAGTGCCTGTATAACCCAAATCTTGTGATTCGTTCTGCCATCATAAGCGCGCAGGCGCTTACAGAATAAGTGAAGGGAGTCAAATGCCGAAAAGAATCATCGTGCTTGGAATGATGCGCAGCGGGACCTCCCTGACGGCGGAATTGATTCGACGATGGGGGGCTTATACGGGTGGGGAAAACGATTTATGGAAATCCGATCAAAGTGACCCGCGCGGATACGGATATATGGAATACATACCTCTACAAGGGTTAAATGACGAACTTCTAGATCATAATGAAAGAGTTCCTCTTTTTCCACAGCATTTAGAGGAACGAGCATCGAATCCCATATTTCGTAAAAAAGCATTAGCACTTCTCGCCGAGATGGATCAGCAAAGCACACAAAACAAATTTGATGCATGGATTTGGAAAGATGCACGCCTGCCTCTCACCCTCCCTTTTTGGATGAAATTATGGGACGATCCCATTTTTGTGATAACAATCCGGCACCCTGCTGAAGTCGCTTTATCCTCTGCAAGGATAGAAGAGATGAATGAGGGCTCGATACCCTTCTCGGCGGGATTCGCCTATTGGCAATATTGCATGCTAAACATACTTTCCGCTACACAGGAAAGTCGCCATAAGATTTTTATTGCGTATGACCAGCTACTCGACAATCCATTACAGGAATGTACGCGGCTTTGCGAATTTCTGGATGAGCAGTGCGGAAACTCCAGCGGGGAGGTTTCGGCACGAGTTAAAAACATGGTGCCTCAAGTGGCAGAAAGTCAGCGCCATCACCATTACGGCAAAGCCTTGGCTGAGATGGAACAGGCCACAAGGGAACAACGCGCACTGTACAATTTTCTGCGTGTAAAAATCATGTATCCTGAAGAATCCTTTCGACAAGAGGATTTTGCACTCTACCCAGGCTGGAGGGAGTATCTCCAAGCCCTGGATATGCTGCTCGCATTAAGCAAGCCTTAGGAAACAGATAACCAACAGCACACGAGCTTCAGACGATGCCAGCTTTTAGCCTAAAGATAGTTTCCAGCATTCACGCGATCGAACCTCACATCTGGGATCAGCTTAGCGAAACGCGGCCCTTTCAAAGCCATCGCTGGTATGCTTTTGGTCAACAGGTGATGGCGGATTGCCCGTCCATCTATTTGTTAGTTTACGAGAATAACAATCTAATCGGGCGCGCTTGTCTATGGTTGGTACGTAACGAACCGTTGCCGCCGAACTTTCCCGCACCCTTAAAAATATTGGTTTCCACATTGTTAAAACGCTGGCCACTTTTCATCTGCCGCTCACCGATGGCAAACACGTCGGGTTTGATCGTACCTCAGGATGCCCGTCGCGAGGTTGTTCTTTCCATGTTGACAAAGGCAGCCTTAATAGCAGGCAAGCAGCAGGGCGCTTCGATGGTTTTGTTTGATTTCCTGAATGAATCGGAAACTCAAGACTGGCCGTCTGATTTTGTAATGACGAAAATGCCGAGCTCTGGAACAGTAATGGAAAATCACTGGCAAACCATGGAAGACTATCTTGCGCACGCCAACAAAAAAGACCGCCAGCACTACAAACGTAGTTTGCGTGAAGCCGAAAAACGGGGAATAGAACTCACGCAGTTATCTGGTGTATCCGATATGGGTGCGGCGCTTAAGTTGATACGAAATGTAGAGCGACGACATGCCTCGCCGCCAAATCCATGGATGCGCAGCCTGTTAGAACGTGTTGAGCTGGCTGGTGGAACTTGGCTCGAGGCACATATTGGCAACAAGCTGGTTGGTTGCGGTCTGATCTTGGAGGACCAGAACACGCAAATGACCACGGCTTTGGGGCTCGCCGAAAATGAGCCGTATGTTTATTTTTTGCTGATTTATGCGGGCCTAGAAAATGCCGTTAAAAAACATGTTCACCTGCTACGTTGGGGGAGCGGAGCGTATGAAGTTAAAAAGAAGTTGGGATTTGAATTGGAAAAAAATAATTATCTTATATTTGGTGGAACCAATCGCTTAGCAACTTGGATCGGTCGGCTCGCGGCATGATCCTCGATTGCCATTCTGAATGAAACAATGAGATAACATCATGGATACTTTAGGCCGTTTTCTGACAATCTCCTCCACGGATCCGGATGATGCGCGACGTCGCAGGTTGTTAAATATTTTGCTCTTGGGGGTTTTGGTGGCTGCCCTGCTGGGGCTGGTAACAGTTGTTCTGATCGGCATTTCTCAGGGGTACACCCTGACTCCTGAGCTTCAGATCCTGTTAGGCGGGATAATTATTTTTACGTTGGGCGTCTTTGGAATTTATCAGCTCAACCGGCGTCACTCGGGTCGTTTGGCTGGTTTGCTGTTCTTGCTGCTCATGACTATCATTTTTATATTTACCGATTCGCCTGAAGAACTTGTAAAAGGTCGCTCCCTTTTCCTGTTCACAATTCCGATTGCGATTTCCAGTCTAATTCTTATCCCGCAAGCAAGTTTCTTTTTCGCAGGCCTAAGCAGCCTGATCATCAGCGTGCTCGCCGCCTCGATTGGCTTGGGCGCCAACATTTTTGTTATTTCCGGCTTTTTTCTCCTGGCCCTGGTCTCGTGGTTATCGGCTCGTAGTCTGGAACAGGCACTCAGCGATCTGCGCCATATCAACACCAATCCGGATAAAGTTGTTACAGAACGTACGCAAGCATTGGCGGAACCTCTGGAA
>JBKPQD010000159.1:0-2817 GCA_046733915.1 Chloroflexota bacterium | reverse complement strand
TCCCCGGCACCGAACCACCGGGGCGGTGTCGTCGTCGCTCTGCTCCTCCTCGCAATGACATATTAAAGAGATTATGACCAAAATCAAAATCTGCGGAATCAAAACTGTAACAGAAGCCCTCGCTGCGATGAATGCCGGCGCCGACCTGATCGGGTTCAATTTTTATCCGAAAAGCCCTCGCTACATTGATGTTGGCCAGTGCCGGGACATTATGTCAGTAATGCGGAGATATGGCGGATATATCTCGTTTGTGGGCGTATTCGTCAATGCCTCGTCGGAAGATATTCACGCGACGGTGGAAACGTGTGGGTTAAATCTCGCCCAGTTGCATGGCGATGAAACTTCCGAGTTGATAAATTCTCTGAATGGAAAAGCATTCAAAGCCTTTCGTGGAATACCGCACAGCCTGGATGGGTTTGCCAGAGAGAGCCCACCAGCCTTCTTGGTGGATGCGTCCGTGAAAGGCATATACGGCGGGAGCGGAGTCACCGCGGATTGGAAGAGCGCTGCGGAACTAGCAGAGACCTATCCCCTCTTGCTGGCAGGTGGCTTGACTCCAGAGAATGTCGGCGAGGCCATACGACAGGTCAAACCTTGGGGTGTGGACGTCGCATCCGGCGTGGAATGTGCGCCGGGGGAGAAAGACCCGCACAAGATGAAGGCGTTTGTGCAGGCGGTGAGAAGAGTAGAAGCCAGTCTCTAATCTGCGTTTACGAGGAATCATGACAACTTACTTGCCCCATAAATTCGGTCCCTACGGAGGCCAATTCGTCCCGGAAACCTTGATGCCGGCGCTGATCGAGTTAGAAGAGGCGTTTGTGTCCGCAAAGGATGACGCCACATTTCAAGAGGAATACAACAAATTAATGGCGTCGTTCGTGGGACGCCCAACGCCATTAACATATGCAAAGCGCCTCTCAGAAAAACTGGGTGGTGCGCAGATCTATTTGAAGCGTGAAGATTTAGCGCACACGGGGGCTCATAAGATCAACAATGCACTCGGACAGGCTTTGCTCGTCAAGCGAATGGGCAAACAGCGCATCGTCGCGGAGACCGGCGCGGGGCAGCATGGAGTTGCATCCGCAACCGCCGCAGCGTTGCTGGGGCTCGATTGTGTAGTCTACATGGGCGTTGTAGATATTGCCCGCCAGGAGCCGAACGTCTTCCGCATGAAACTACTCGGCGCGGAGGTGCGACCGGTGACGTCCGGCACGCAGACATTAAAGGACGCGATCAACGAGGCGATCCGCGATTGGGTGACGAACGTCCGCGATACTCATTATCTCCTCGGCTCCGCATTGGGACCCCATCCCTATCCCACAATTGTGCGCGAGTTCCAGTCGGTGATCGGCAGGGAGGCGCGCGAACAGATCGTGATGGAGATCGGGCGTTTACCCGATACAATCGTTGCCTGCGTTGGAGGGGGTTCCAACGCGATCGGCATCTTTAGTGGATTTGTAAACGATGAGCAGGTCGAGCTAATTGGCGTCGAAGCGGGTGGCAGTGGGATTGAATCGGGCCGGCATGCCGCTCGATTTGGCGATCCATCCAAGGGGCGCGTAGGCGTAATCCATGGTACACGGACATACGTCTTGCAAGACGAAGATGGTCAAATTGCGGAGACACATTCTATCTCTGCCGGGCTAGATTATGCGGCGGTGGGTCCCGAACACGCCATGATGCGAGATAATGAGCGCGCCTTTTACACATCCGCGACCGACGAAGAGGCACTGAGCGCGTTTCAATTGTTGTGTCATACCGAAGGGATTATCCCCGCTCTCGAGTCCTCTCATGCGGTGGCAGAGGTGATCAAGCGCGCCCCGAAGATGAGGAAAGACGAAGTAATTCTGGTCAATCTCTCGGGGCGAGGAGATAAGGACTTGAACACAGTCATTAAAGAATTAGGAAACAATCTATGAGGGCAAGGTCGTCTCGCCCCCGGCGGGCAGATCCTTTTCCTGCAAGGAATCATGTATGAACCGAATCGAAACAGCCTTCCAAAAAAGACCCATCTTCATGCCCTATTTTCCTTTAGGCTATCCGGATCTGGACACCTCGATCGATGTGATCGAAGCGCTCGCCAAAAACGGCGCGGATCTGATCGAAGTAGGGCTGTCCTTCTCCGATCCGCTCGCCGATGGACCAGTGATTCAGCAGGCAACGCAGGTTGCCTTAGAAAAAGGAATTACCGTCCGGAAATCGCTCGATGCGGTAAAGGAATTGCGCAGGCGTGGCGTCGAAATCCCCCTCGTTTTGATGGGCTACTACAATCCCATGCTTGCGTACGGACTGGAGAAGTTTGCCTGCGACGCAGCAAACGCTGGCGCGGATGGTTTCATTATTCCTGACCTGCCAGTGGAGGAGGCAGATGAATTTGTATCTGTCTTAGCAGCGGATCGCCATCCTCCTCTACCGCTCATCCCCATGCTTGCGCCGACCTCCTCTTCCGACCGTATGGAAAAGATTGCCCGTAGTGCCAATGGATTTATTTATCTCGTTTCTGTGATCGGTGTAACCGGGGAACGCAAGTCTCTCTCAGAAGGTCTCGGCGAATTGATTGATCGAGTGCGTGAGCATACGTCCGCGCCTGTATGTGTGGGATTCGGGATTGGCACACCTGAGCAAGCCAAAGAAGTCGCAACAATGGCAGATGGAGCGATTGTGGGAACTGCCTGTGTGCGAGTAATTGGAGCCAGTTCAACGCCTGTGGAAACAGCGAAGGAATTTGCCAGGAGTTTTAGAGACGCACTCCAATAAGTACATTTCTATTTGCTGTATACTTAAAGAACGAAAGGGATGTTTCCATGCATATCGTAA
>JBKPQD010000158.1:0-5031 GCA_046733915.1 Chloroflexota bacterium | reverse complement strand
ATCCTCGCCGATCAGGACTGCCTTGATGCGAGTCGAGCCGAGTTCCACGCCAAGCACGGTCTTCCCATCCTCAATTGCGTTTTGGATTTCGTTTCGATCCATATTCATCTCCCATGCATGATCAGCCTGGATACCAAATCTTGCGGGCGTCGTCATCAGCACGCACATAATCAAACGCCGAATCGATCATCTTTTTCAAATCGTATTGAGGCCGCCAATCCAACAGGAATTTTGCCTTTGTGTTATCCAACCATGTGGAATGATACTGAGTCGTGACCTCCACAATGGGAAGCCCGCGGGTTTCCTGCAGATACTTGCCCATCTCACCATAGTCGATCGGCTCGTCCATGCAGATGTTGAATAATTGCTTACAAGCCCTGGGGTGATCAATTACTTGCAGCATCGCACTGACCAAATCTTCCACGTGGACAAAGTTCCGTTTGACAGGAGTCCCGTCGGGGCCGAGCATGACCGGGACGGCTTGCTGGCGTATATATTCCTCTGCCTGCTGCTCTCCCACTAAGTCACGCCAGCGCGGCCCGCCGAATACATCCTCTCCGAAGGAAAGCTGGTACTTGAAATCATCCTTCTCCATGATCCAGGGCGCGCGCAAGCAGCAGCCGTTCAGATCATATTGGATGTAATATTGCTCGAGCATCACTTCCTCAAGCACTTTGGAAAGCGCATAGCAGCCTGGGTAGGCCGAGTGCTTCTGTGTCTCGGTAACCGGTATCGGATGCGGATAAACGAAGTGACCCATGCCCGCATCCCCACCCACCATAATGAATTGCTGGAAGGTCGGGCTGGTGCGGCAGGCCTCCAGCAACCAGAAGAGTCCCTTCACGGCGACGTCCATGATCTGTTGCGGTGCTTCCTTGACCGTGGCAAGATGTAAGACGTGGGTTACACCTTCCATCGCTTTTTCGACAACATCACGATGTTCGATGGAACCGTGGATCGTTTGAATCCGCTCGTGCGGCTCCAGTGCCCGGTTATGGCACAACGCCCGGATGCTGAAGGAATCGAACTTGGGATCTGCCAACAGACGATTGATGAAAGTACGCCCCACCTTGCCGGTTGCGCCGGTGACTAAAATGATTTTAGTCATAGTGATTCCTTAGCTCTTTACACGAGACACGTGGTTGACAAACCTGGGGACTCCGCAGCGCCAATTGATTACGACGCACACTTTGTCCATTGACCATTCGCATTGCTGGACCGGATCACACTATCCACAAAGCGCACGCCTAACAATCCATCCCATGAGTTCGGAAAATACATGGCGAGGGGATCAGGCTGTTCGCCGGTCCGGCGCGCCGCGATCGCCTCCGCCGCATCCGAGTAGATATTTGCAAATGCGTCCGGGAATCCCTCGGGATGCCCGGCAACGAGCCGCGTGGAACGAGCCGAGAGCGGCAATGTGCCCGGTCCGTTCGGCGTTCGATTTTGCGAAGGTCCCTGCAATGGTTTGAAGGTTAATACCTGCGGGAATTCCTGCATCCATTCAAGAGTACCTTTGCTGCCACTGACACGAATACGCAGACAATTTTCCACACCTGCGGCGGCTTGCGTGACCCAAAAGCTGCCGCGGGCGCCGTTCTCAAAACGGAGCAGTGCCCCGGCGAAGTCATCGATGCGGCGATTCGGCACGATATGGCCGACCTCTGCTGCGACCTCGTCCACCTCCAGACCGGTGATAAAACGGGTCAGGTTGTGGGCGTGCGTACCGATGTCGCCCATGACGCGCGAGGGCCCACCGCGCACCGGATCGAACTTCCAATCATCCGGTGAAAAGACCTTTGATTCATCTGCTTTTCCGCCCTGCACATATTCGACTTGTATCAAACGAATCGTACCCAATTCTCCTGCCATCACCATTGCCTTTGCCTGGCGGACCATCGGGTAGCCGGTATAGTTATGGGTGAGACAAAAAATGAGTCCGGTTTCCTGTACTTTTTGATGCAAGGATTCCCCTTCTGAGATCGTGTTCGTCATGGGCTTGTCGCAGATTACGTCGATACCACATGCGAGTGCAGCCATCGAATATTCATAGTGACTATCATTCGGCGTCATGATTGCGACCGCATCAATGCCGTCCTTGCGAGAAACTTCTGCATCGAGCATTTCGTTCACGTTTGCGTACAAGCGGTCGGCATCAAATCCTAATTCCGCTGCAGCTTGTTTTGATCTCTCCGGCTCCGAGGAAAGAATACCCGTGACAATTTCGTAGCGATCATCCAGACGAGCAGACTGCCGATGCATGGCTCCAATGAACGAGCCGGGTCCGCCGCCGATGACCGCCAAGCGCAATCTTCGTCCAAGCGTAGAAATCACTGGATTCAATGCCATCTCATTTCTCCTGCGCCAGATATTTTCGAATCGCCTGAACCACCAGTTTATGATCTTCTTCCTGGGGCAGCCCAGAAACCGTGATCGTTCCGACCACACCAGTATCCCGGACAATCACCGGAAAACAGCCGCCATGCGCTGCGTATTCACTTTCCGAGAGCAGGTACGCTTCTTCGATGCGTTTGCCTTTGCTCTTGAGCAGCTGTCCCACATAAAATGAGCTGTGGCTGAACCGGTATACTGTTCGAATTTTCCGTTTGACCCACTCGTCATTATCCGGGGAGGTTCCGCGCAAGCTGGCGTGGAAGAGCTGGTGATTGCCGCGGGCAATATCAATGGTAACCGGAAGACTGTGGCTTAAGGCATGCTGCACGAGTCCACAGCCGATCGTCCAGGCAGTATCTTCATTGAAGCTTGTAAATTGCAGTTCCTGCTCTTCTTGAAGCAGCTGCTTCAATACGTCATCCATAGTATCCTATAATAATATTGGGAGTTCCATGCCAGCCTGGTCTCCCAACATTGATGCATCTGCTCAGCTCTTAGGAGAGGGTCGATTCTATACGCTCTTATTCTTGTTATAGACGTCGAATAAAACCGCAATCAATAGGACAATTCCCTTGACAACTTTCTGCCAGTCGATTCCCAGACCGACAATCGACATGCCATTATTCAATACACCGATCATAAAGGCGCCAACGACCGCGCCGATGACTGTGCCAATGCCACCGCTCGCCGAGGCACCTCCAATGAAACAGGCGGCGATCACGTCCAATTCCATGCCATCCCCAGCATTGGGCGTGGAGCTGTTGAGCCGCGCCGCGACGATAATGCCGGCCAGAGCAGCCAGAACACCCATATTAACGAATGTATAAAATAACAGGCGGGGCGTATTGACCCCGGAGAGTTTAGCAGCTTTTTCATTGCCGCCCATGGCATAAATGCGACGACCCACGACGGACTGGCTCGTAATAAATGCATATCCTGCAATGAGCACAAAAAGCAGAACCAGCACATTGGGAAGACCCTTGTACGAAGCCATCAAATAACACAACCCCAGGACGGCCGCTGTAATGATAATATTTTTGATGACAAAGAAATAGAACGGAGTCACCTCGAAACCGTATTTTTGCTGGTTTTTCCGGCCGCGCAGATCCAAAATGATCAATAGAACCGAAAACATTATTCCAATCACGAGCGTGGTCAGATGAAAGCCCGGGTACTTAAAAACATCTGGAATAAAGCCGGAACTTATTTTTTGAAACCCGGTTGGAAACGGTCCTACCGACTCGCCCTGAAGCAACACAAATGTTAACCCTCTAAAGACCAACATACCTGCCAGCGTAACGATGAAAGCTGGAATTTTAAGGAATGCCACCCAATAGCCTTGAAAGGCACCAATTGCTGCACCGACCAGCAAACAAGCTGCCACGGTCAGCCTCCAATCGATGTGATACCGGACGATCATCACGCCTGCCAGTGCACCAACAACCGCCACCACCGATCCTACAGACAGGTCAATCCAGCCAGAGACGATAATTAACAACATCCCCAGCGCCATGGTGATCACGTAGCTGTTCTGGAGGACTAGGTTGGTTATATTCACTGGCTTGAACAGGATGCCGCCGGTCTTAAACTGGAAGAAAACCATGACCGCGATCAACGCAATCAACATGCCGTATTCACGGATATTGTTCCTGAACAGCGTTGTCATAGTCTTCATTGCCCCACTGTTACTGATTGGCTCGTTTGTAAGAGTTTTCATTGTTCCACTACCTCTTGTTCCGTCATAATGAATTCCATTACTTTTTCCTGCGAGGCTTCGCTGGCCGGGATTTCGCCGACAATTCTGCCTTCGCGCATGACGTAAATACGATCGCAGACACCTAAAATTTCTGGCAGTTCCGAGGAGATGAAGATGATCCCCTTTCCTTCACTGGCAAGCCGGTTAATGATGGTATAGATTTCATATTTCGCGCCCACATCGATCCCGCGGGTAGGCTCATCCAGGATCAGAATATCCGGGTTCGCAAATAACCATTTACTGAGGACCACTTTTTGTTGGTTCCCCCCTGAAAGATTTACAGCCAGCTGCCGAATACTGGAGCACTTAATACTGAGCTTATCCCGATATTCCCGGGTAACAGTCAATTCTTTGGGTTCATTAATAACTCCGCCCTCTGAAATTGCCTCCAGATTCGCCAGAGTGATATTATTTCGGATTTCTTGAATCAGAATCAATCCATAGGCTTTACGGTCTTCAGTTGCATAGGCAATTCCATTGGAAATTGCTTTATCAATTGTGCTGATATCCACTTCCTTACCATTTTTATAAGCGGCACCGCTGATGCGAATACCGTAGGAACGGCCAAAAATGCTCATCGCCAGTTCCGTTCGACCGGCGCCCATCAGTCCGGCAATACCGACAACTTCACCCCTACGGACGCTAATATTTACATTCTTACTAACTTTTCGATCGGCATGGAGGGGATGATACACATTCCAGTCACGCACTTCAAAAATAGTTTCCCCAATGTTCGAATCGCGAGGCGGGAAGCGATGCTTCAGGTCGCGTCCCACCATGCCGCGAATGATTCGATTTTCTGTAATATTGTCTTTCCGAGAATCCAAGGTTTCGATCGTAGCGCCATCACGCAGGATCGTAATCGAATCAGCTACTTTTTT
>JBKPQD010000157.1:0-2383 GCA_046733915.1 Chloroflexota bacterium | reverse complement strand
GTCCTGGCAACCTCGGGCTGCACCCAACCCCAAGAGGCAGATGATTCCGCGTGACCGGCATCGATCACCACGGTTGGGCTGCCAGATCCGGTGCAGTTGAGGTGCAGGCGGTAACCGCCAACATCCACCAATTGACCCGGGGGTGGATATGCCTTTGCATCAGCCGCTTCTGCCATCGACTCGTACGCGTACCCCGCGAGCGCGAGACTCAGTACTATAGCCAAACTTGCGCCCAGCCAAAGTAAACAGCCTCTACCCCGACGCTTGGAAGTACGTGATGTTCCAATTTGATTTTGATCGTTCATTGTGAAGCCTTCATGACTGACAACAAATATGTATAGTTCCTATCATCCGAAGGGAATATCAAGGAAAGAGGTGGCTCTGTTTTCATAGATTCCTACTTTTGTGCGGTCTGACGGACCTGCTGGACCATCTGGAGGATTGCCGCGATTGCAGCGGCCGGCTCTTCGGCTTGAATATTGTGACCGCTGTTTTCTGCAAATAACTGTTGGCTGTTAGAGGAAAGTTGGAGCAATTCAGCCTGTCGCTCCAGCCAGTCTGAGCTGCTATTCAGTTTGGCAGTCAGAACGATCAGTGGCAAATCGCCAAAGCTCTTCACGGCAGCCGCCTGCGCTCCAGCGGCAGCTATCCCTTGCGATTCGTTAGTAGTTGTCTGGAAAGATTGTGGGCGAATATAGAGCGGGTAGTAGGCTTCCGCATTGGGTGGTATGCTGGGAGCTATTCCGGGCACCTTCACAAGCAAGCGAATGACTCCGAAATGAGCCAATGCGGCTTGAAGGGAAAATGGCTGAGACCGCGATTCCGACTGAGCCTGTACCTCTGTCGGCGATTGGGTGAATGGCTTGAGATTCATCGATTCGATCAACACCACCCCGGCAATTTCTGATGCGTAATCGTGGACAAACAAACGAACTCCGAACCCGCCCAACGAGTGCCCTACCATCACATAAGGTCCTGGAATATTGGCGTTTTGCAGCAAGGTATGCAGTTCCTTTGCAAATTGCGCCGCATCCCGTGGAAGTGGACCTGCTTCGCTCCATCCCATACCAGCTCGATCATAGGTGCAAACCCGTGTCGTCTTCGCCACTTCTGGTTGTACCTGCGCTCCCCACGATGTTGACCAATCGCCCAATCCCGCCTCAATCACCACGGTGGGACTACCGGTGCCGGTGCAATGGATGTGCAGGCGATAACCGCCAACATCCACCAATTGACCCGGCGGTGGATATGCCTTTGCATCAGCTGCTTCCGCAATAGGTTCGTAAATGTACCCCACGAGCGCGAGACCCAGTACTATAGCCAAACTTGCGCCCAGCCAAAGTAAACAGCCTTTTCCCCGACCCTTGGAAGTCCGTGCTGTTCGAATTTGATTTTGATCGTTCATTGTGAAGCCTCCATGATAAACATAAACTATCTAACGATCTCGTTCATCCAAAGGGAATACTGAGGACCGGGGTTGCTGTATTTTCACAGACCGTCAGAGGAAATCTATCATTGCCGGATAACACTACGTCAAAGCCCCCGGTTTGTCTGATACCTAAATTTATTATACAGATGTCATTTGGCGTCGTTTTATCTGAGCTGGTATGCCATCCGCTAGATGAACGATTTGGGCAGTCACATCCCATAATTTCCGGGCGACCACCATATCGGTGGCTTGTGGTGCTGCTGGGATTACCTGCGAGTCGTAGAAATACTTCCCCGTAATGCCGTCCACGCTGGGTGAAGAGGCAAGATAGATGGATGTTTCCGCGCCCTTGGCGGGAGAACGCGCCACAAGTGGTGTAATTAAGCTGACGAGGGCGGCGATGACCTTGCCGTTGTTCTTCGCGAACCCTGTTGCCACAAAGCCTGGATGCAGTGCATTGACAGTTACTCCGGTTCCTTCCAAGCGGCGAGCCAATTCCGTCGTGAACAGAATATTCGCAAGTTTTGAATTGTCATACGCCTTGGGTCCATACTGCCGTTCGCCCTGTAGGTTATCGAACTCGATTTTGCCCGAGGCATGTGCGTTTGATGATACATTAATGATCCGTGCCGGGGCGCTGGCTTTGAGGGTATCCAGCAGCAAATTCGTCAGCAGGAAGGAAGCGAGATGATTAAGAGCAAATGTCATTTCGATGCCGTTCCCTCGGATCTGACGGCGCATGAAGAACCCACCCGCATTGTTGATCAAGACGTGAAGGTGCGAATATTTACCCTTAAATTCGTCTGCTAACAGCCGAACTTCCTGTTCCGATGACAAATCGGCCAGCATTGAGCCCACTCCTGGATTACCACTTGCTGCGCGGATTTCCTTAACAACCCGGGATGTTTTCTGAGCGTCCCGCCCGACAATGATGACCGTTGCGCCCATCTGGGC
>JBKPQD010000156.1:0-5550 GCA_046733915.1 Chloroflexota bacterium | reverse complement strand
CAACCAATTCGACCGCCGCCTGGACTGGGTGGCACACGGTACGCGCGATTCGTCCAGTACGTCTCGGCAGACGTTACGCGGTGCGATCGAATGGAGTTACACGACCCTGTCGGAGCCCGAACGCGCTCTCCTGCGCCGTCTGGCTGTCTTCTCCGATGGCTGGACCACCAACGCTGCGGAGGCAGTTTGTAGCTGGGAAGGCTCGGACGCTAATCCCGTTTTGCGGCGCGCCGATGTACTCGATCTGCTCATCCAGTTGGTGGATAAATCGCTGGTCATCACAGAGAAGCAGGAACATGAAACTCGCTTCCGCTTTTTGGAGACCATTCACGATTTCACCCGCGAGAAATTAAAGAGCTCCGGGGAAGAAACGATATCGAGGAATAAGCACCTGGCATATTACGCAGAGTTTGCCGAGCAAATGGAAAGGCACATCGATGGCTTCGATCAGATCGAATGGGCACTAGCCGGCGATCAGGAGCATAATAATTTGCGCGCCGCGCTGGAATGGGGTTTGCATCCGCAAGCAGAACTCTCGGATGCCTTGCGTCTGGCAGCCTCGGTCAGCATGTTTTGGATCGCCCGCAGCTACTTTCGTGAAGGGTTCGAGCGCTTGACGCCGTACTTGAATTGCGTGACCAAACCCGACCAAGACCCTCTTCGAATCAAGATCCTGCTCCGCGCCGGTGCAATGGCAAATTACATGTTTGATTTCGCCACCGGCAGAAAATTGTGTGAAGAAGCCATCCTGCTTGCGCGGGCGCTTGGCGAGAAGCGCAGCCTGGCGACCGCCTTATTTTATCTGGGAGAAATTCTGCTCAATCTGGGACAATACCCGGAAGCCCACGCAGCATTCGAAGAGTCCATTTCGTTGTGCTGGGAGGAAAATTATCCTTCGCAGCTCAATGTGTCACTGACGAGCCTGGGCATGCTGCTGGGTCGCCAGGGGGATTACCAACGCGCCCAGTCCACGCTGGAGGAGGCATTGGCGATCGCGAGCCGCACGAACGATCTATGGGGCATGAGTCATGCCTTGCTGAACCTGGGATCGATCAACCGGTTTCACAATCATCACGACGCTGCCATCAATTATCTCGAGCGCAGCCTGGAGATGACACTCAAGATAGGAGACCGTCATTCCGCAGCGGTCAGTTATTCCAACCTGGCGATTCTTTACATTCTGAAAGACGAATATGCCAAGGCCGGGCACGCGGCAGAGAGAGCGTTTGCCATCTTTCAAACGATTGGCGATGAAGTGCAACAGCCATTCCCGTTACGGATGATGGGATACGCGGCGATCCACGCCGGGAACTTGGTCCGGGGACGCGTTCTGATTCAGGAAAGCCTGCGTGGCAATCGCAGCCTGGAGGATATTCCCGGTCAGTTTGCGTGTGTGGTTGCATTCGCGCGCTGCTATTTCGAAGAGAAAGATTACAAAAGAGCGGTCTCTCTGTGCGCGCGGATTGAAACGCTGATGAACCGGGACCATGTTAGCTTGCTCGAGCCCGACTTGAAAGCCCTCCAGGAAGTGCTGATACAGGGAAAGAAAAAGCTGGGCAAATCCAATTATGAAGCTGCTTATTTGGAAGGGAAGTCGCTCGTTCTGGATGAGCAGATCATGAAGCTGATGATCGTATGACAAACTTTGACCAACATATCGTCTATCTTGCTCTCGGCTCGAATCTGGGCAACCGTTTTGAGAATTTGAAGGAGGCGATCGCTGCTCTACCTCCGCAGATGACCGTCAAAGCGAAATCCCACGTTTATGAAACACCGCCCTGGGGATATGAAGACCAGCCTCCATTTCTCAATCAGACTCTCAGGGCACAGACGTATCTGCAGCCCGAGCCTTTGCTCAAACACATCAAACGACTGGAAACCACACTGGGCCGGCAGATCTCCTTCCGAAACGGCCCGCGCTTGATCGATATTGACGTTCTCTTCTATGATGATCTGGTACTAAACACGCCGACGCTGACCATCCCGCATCCGCGCCTGCATGAGCGGGGCTTTGTGCTGTTGCCGCTGATGGATATCGCTCCCGATTTGGTGCACCCTGTGACACAAAAGACGGTGGCAGATATGATCGCATCCTGCAACCTGGGAGGAATTCGGCAAGTGGCATGATTCATCCTACAAAAGGTTTCAGCCTTGGGAAGGTTACAAATGGATACGAGTATAATCGCCTCATACTTGGACGGAGGCGAAGAATGAATCAGATCAAACCGCTGAATTGGACTCCCAAACCTGGGGTTGGATTTACTGTTGTACGCCGCGGCGATGGCGGCATGACCTTAACATTTACCGATCTCTCGGATATCACCATCAACGAGTGGCGTGAGTTTGCCATGGAGCATTTGCTCGGCGTAGACCGACGGACGCGTAATCTGTATGATTTGCGCCAGGTGAAGGAAATTCCGGAAAAGGCGATCCGCATGGCGGTCGAAGCGAACAGCGATCCCTCGGCGCGCCATATTCGGGTGGCAGTTGTCGTTGCAGATGAGAAGGTTGCCAACGCGATCCGCGAGGTCGCGGCCCTGGCATTGCCGGAAGCCGCCGCGGCGATGAAACTCTTTACCGATATCAACGAAGCCGAAGGCTGGCTGGGGCGCCCGTTGGATCAGATCCCTTAATCTCTTCCTGTCATTGCGAGCGGACGAAGCACTCTCTTGTTCCATGGGGAAGCTTTTCGAGGAGCTTTAGCCGTTTCAGAGGAGATTGCCCCGCCAGGCTAGGCGGCGCAATGACATACAAGCTTTATGAAACCCTCATCGCTTCAAATCGGAAACCATATCTTTCACTGGGGTTCCCGCACCTATGTCATGGGGATCCTGAACGTTACGCCGGATAGCTTTAGTGGGGATGGAATCCTGGGACCGGCGCGGGCGATGGGGGAAGTCGAATCGGCCGTCATCCAGGCCGCCAGTTTTCTCCGAAACGGCGCCGATATTCTCGACGTGGGTGGGGAATCCACCCGGCCCGGCGCGCAGCCCGTCAGTGCTGACGAAGAGATGGAGCGCATCATTCCCGTTATCACAGCAATTCACAAAGAGTTCCCTGATGCACTCATTTCGGTGGATACCTATAAGGCAAACGTCGCGGAGGCGGCTTTCCAGGCCGGCGCCCAGATGCTCAATGACGTTTGGGCGCTCCGAGCGGACCCCCGGCTTGCCTCCGTTGCCTCAGCATTCGGCGTCCCTGTGATCCTGATGCACAATCGCAGCAATCCTGCCAGTGTCGAGGTCCGCCAGCAGTTGGGCAACGCTTACATCGGTTCAACGTATGAGAATTTGATCGAAGACGTAAAACGCGAGCTGCTCGTCAGCGTGGAGTTGGCAGTGAAAGCTGGAGTGGAGGAAACGCGCATTATCCTGGATCCCGGCATCGGCTTTGGCAAGACGCGCGAGCACAACATGGCGCTGATAAACCGGCTCGACGAGATCCGCGCCCTGGGGTTTCCAGTCCTGTTAGGCACATCCCGCAAATCCTTCATTGGTTTTACACTGGACCTGCCCGCCGACCAACGCCTGGAAGGGACTGCCGCCACCATTGCCGTTGGCATCACCCGCGGGGCAGATATCATCCGTGTGCATGATGTGAAGGAGATGGCAAGAGTTGCAAAAATGACGGATGCGCTGGTGAGGAGCGTTGAATCATAAACCTGTCAGAATAGAAAAAAAGAGAGAGCTTATAGACCCAGCGGCCTTTTTCTTAATTGCCGGTCTGCTGATAGGGATTTTGTATTGCATTGCCATTCCCTACGGCGCCGGCTTTGACGAAGAGAGACATCTTGTCCGCATTTATTACATGTCAGAGGGGCAATGGCGACCGAACTTTCCGCATCCAACGATTCATGAGGATATTGCAAATCTCTCCTATCAACGTCGGCTGATTCAAACACCCGCATTTGACATGTTCGGCCGCGAAACGTTTGGACGGCGATTCAGCACGTTCGACAAAATCCGTTATGGTCAGCAGACTCAATCGATCTATTCGCCGGTCATATTCTTACCGCAGGCGCTGATCGGAAGGATTCTTTGGTGGCGATTTGATTTTCCCATTCTGCCGACTATCATCTTACAGCGCATCTCGGGGCTGTTGATTTACATTGCCGGAGGGTATGGGATGATTCGCATTGTTCCATACGGTAAATGGATCCTAACCGCGGTCGCGCTGTTGCCTGCTGCGCTCTTTCAAGCAGCCACCCTGAACGCGGATGGATTTACCGCTGCCGCCAGCTTTGCGTTTATTGGATGGGTTCTTGCTGTGTACATCAATGAGCGTCCCGTCATACAACCCAAATCCATTTGGATATTAAGCGCACTTCTGCTCCTGCTGGGCTTCGCAAAACCTGGAGCGATCATCCTTTTGCCTTTGTTGCTGATCCTTGTCCGGCATTCGTTCCCCGCCAGGAAATGGATCGTGCTGCTCGGTGCTGCTGTGCTGCTTTCCATTGTCGTGAACATCGGCTGGTGGAAATTGGCATCTCAGGGCTCTATTTTTTCGGGAGAGGGCGAACAAAGCATCTCGCAACAATCCGCCACGATCCTGGCGCAGCCGATCGGTTTCCTGAAGCTGCTTTTGCAGGCAATGTTTCTGACATTTGGAGACCAGTTGCGGGGCTGGATTGCGGGGTTTGGATACGGGGCTGGGACGGTGCCAGTGCCGGTCTATTTCTTCGCAGTGCTTCTACTGGTTTCGGCATTTCTTGCCGAGCCGAAGCTTGTCAAGCTTCCAAACCGGCTAAGGATTTTCCTTCTTGCTTTTTTTGTTTTCTGCTGTACCGCGATTTACACGATCGCTTTTATTCCGAACTATGTGACTGGCGGTGTCCTGGCACTGGCGAAACACGGACGTTACTATATTCCTTTTGCGCCTTTATTTTTTCTGGGAATTAGCGGGTTGTTTGCCGTGCCTGAGGATATACAGAGGCTGACAAAGTTCACGGCGATTATTTCCTTTTTGTTCGTCATTGGATATTATTCTTTTGGAATCTATACAACCTATTACACATACTGTGGCTACGAGGCATATGCAGGGGGAACGTGCACACTGCCCATCTACAAGAATCTGGAAAAGGAAGATACGCCCAGCCTGTCAATCGGCGGGAATGTCGTGGTGCGTCAAACCTTTACCAATTTCTGCGGCGCGCTCGAAACTGTGGAGGTCTTTATAAAATCCACTCCGCAAACCTCCTCTGGAAGCCTGCGATTTTCGTTGCTGGATAACCATCAGCAGGTTCTCGCTCGTCAGGAGTTTGCCGCGAACCAGGTCGTTGCAGGAAATTACCTAAAACTTCCTATCAGGCTTCCTGCGGACTCGAACAATAAAGATTTTGAAATCCAGCTAGAATCGCCCAGTCTACCGGCTCAGGCAGGAATCCAGCTCGGGCTCACCCGGGCAAACTACTATCCTGGCGTCCTCGCTGTGAGCGGAGTCATCAACAAGCGAAACGATTTGCTCATTCACTATACGTGTAGCGGCCCCTAATGGAGTGTCAATATGTTCAGCGATTACGGCAAAGAACTGCTCAAAAGCGGAATCATCGAA
>JBKPQD010000155.1:0-2851 GCA_046733915.1 Chloroflexota bacterium | reverse complement strand
AAGCAAGGCATCGCCCGGGCAGATTTTGTCCATTATGTTGACAATTAAACCGTAAAGGCGGACAGCCCGCCCTTACGTGATATTCACACCTTTTCGGCGATCAATTCTTTCAATGTCCGCCCCAATCGCGTCACACCTTCGCGGATCGTATCGGGGGAAGAATAGGAGAAGTTGATCCGCATCGTATTCTTGCCACCGCCGCGCGGGTGGAATGCCTCGCCGGGGACAAAGGCGACCTTCTTCTCGATGGCGCGCTTGAGCACCTCGGCTGCATCCATCTCGTCCGGCAGGACGCCCCACAGGAACATGCCGCCGTGCGGCTTGCTCCAGGTCACCTCGGCAGGGAACATCTCTTCCATCATCTCGAACATGACATTGCGGCGCTCTTTGTAGATGGCGCGGATCGTCTTGACGTGCTCATTCAGGAAGCCGCCTTTCGCCACCTCATAGGCAACGTATTGATTGAAGGAGGCGGTATGTAAATCCGCCGCCTGTTTCGTCATCACTAATTTGCGGATCACCTCGGGCGGCGCGATGACCCACGCCAGTCGCAAGCCGGGCGCCAGCAGCTTCGAGAATGTGCTGATGTAGATCACATTGCCGCTATATTGCCCGCCGTTGGGGCCGCGGTACTCGCTATCCAGCGTAGCGACCGAGGGGATGTGGTCGCCTTCGTAGCGCAGCTGGCCATACGGGTCGTCCTCCACGATCGGCACGCCGTATTTGTCCGCCAGCTCTACCAGCTTGATCCGGCGCTCGAGGCTGAGGGTGGAGCCGCTCGGGTTTTGGAAGTTCGGCAGGATGTAGATGAACTTCGGTCCGATGCGCAGCGCCGCTTCGAGCTCGTCCACGATCATGCCGTCCTCGTCCGCCCGGACGGGGATATATTGCGCCCCATACGCATTCCACGCCTGTAAGGCGCCCACATAGGTGGGCGATTCACAGACGATATAGTCGCCGCGGTTGATAAAGAGCCGGCCGAGAAAGTCGAGCGCCTGTTGTGAGCCGGAGGTGACCAGGATATTCTCCGGGCTGACTTCCACGCTAAAACGGGCATTGTGACGCGCGATCATCTCGCGCAGAGGAGTATAGCCTTCGGTGGTGCTGTATTGCAGCGCCTGCGGACCAAAATGGTCGAGCACATAATTGCACGCCTCGCGGAATTCCTTGAGCGGGAAGACCTCGGGCGCGGGCAATCCGCCGGCGAACGAGATGATGTCGGGCTGTTCGGTGAGCTTCAGCAGCTCGCGGATCACCGAGCTTCCCATTTTCTGTATGCGGTGAGCATAACGATACTCCCAGGGTGTCTGCATTATTTCTCCTTGAGAAAAAGATAAAAAAAGCCTGACAGGTATACGTGTACCTATCAGGCATGTGGGCCTGTTGCGCCAAGAATGTCCAAAAGGACTATCGCCAACATTCGTAACATGGCATTCCCTATCTTACCCAATTCCCTGGGATTCCGCAATCGGTAACTGACCTACACTTTTGTACTACTGATTATCGCACAGGCACACCAGTGCTGTGGATCTCAGCCTATAAATTCAGGAAGTAAAGTTAGTGCTGAGACAAGCGGTAAAAGGTTATACTTTAGGCAATCACTGCGTTTCCGGTACCGGAGCAGGCGCATCTTGTTCCGCCGGGAAATCTCAGGAGTTCTGTATGAACGATTCGACTCAAATGCCCTCACTTCCGGCGTCCCTGGCGGGCGAGGATTTTTGCTATCTCACCACCACGGGACGGGTTAGCGGCAAACCCCATGAGATCGAGATTTGGTTTGGCGCTCGAGATCATAGCATCTACCTGATGTCGGGCGGCGGAGAGAAAGCCGATTGGGTCAAGAATCTTCGCAAAGATCCAAACGTGACCGTGCGCATCGGCAAGCAGCATTTCAAAGGGATGGCACGCCTCGTCACCGACTCGCAGGAGGAGCTGGCGGCACGCAACATGGTAGCCGATAAATACAACGAGCGTGAATCGGACGGCTCCCTCGACGAATGGGCACGCACTGCTTTGGTTGTAGCAATTGATTTTATAAGTATCATCCTGAGCCCTTCGACAAGCTCAGGGTAAACTCCGCGAAGAATATTTATTAATACAAGAATAACTAGGAGAATCTTATGTGCAGAAGTATTAAACAACTCCGTAATACCGAGATCCCCGTCACGGACGAGGAGATCCGCGCCGCGGCACTGCAGTTCGTGCGCAAGGTCAGCGGCTATCGCAAGCCGTCCAGGGCCAACGAGCCGGCGTTTGAGCAGGCCGTCACCGAAGTAGCCGAAGCGACCGAAAAGTTATTGCAACAATTGGCGGGGAGGGAACATCTTCACACGCACTTAACCTAGTATCGCAGCTTGGTTAGGGGGAACTCTTTTTATCCTTGCGGTGTATTGAGGGTGAAACCGAAAGGTATTACCATGCAAAAGGTCACGTTCATCCTCTCGATATTCATCATTGCATCCATGCTTTCTAGCTGTGCCGGACAGCCTGCAAATGCAAAATCCATCCAGGACAATCAAAAGGCAACTGCTGTCCCGCCGCAACCGATCCCCACAGACACTGCACCAGCAGACCTTGTCTCCTCTACGCCTCCCAAAGATTGCCCGATCACGGTCCCCCAGGAGCCGCCGTTCACGCCTCCTGCGCCGTATTCCCCAACCTCACCATTCTCCAATGACTTCTGGTACGGGACGAGCTCGCTCTGGACGCTCGTTCCGGAGAGCGGCGTCTGGGCGGGTTTGCCTTACGATGGCAAGGGCTACGGACAAAAGGTGTTCTGGTGGCGGGAGGGATATCACTGGACGGAAGAACCGGAACCCGATATCACGGTGACCGCCGAACGGCTGGACGC
>JBKPQD010000154.1:0-3970 GCA_046733915.1 Chloroflexota bacterium | reverse complement strand
CGCGGGCGATGCCGACGCGTTGTTGTTGTCCGCCAGAAAGCGAATCGGCGCGCACATGTGCCTTATTCGCCAAGCCAACTTGTTCCAGGCTGGCAAGCGCTTTCGCTTTGTCGGCCGGGCTGAATACATGCAGGGAACTCGCCAGGGTATTCACGTAACCCAAGCGCCCCGAAAGCACATTTGTCATGACCGAAGAGCGTCTGACCAGATTAAATTGCTGGAAGATCATTCCGATCTGTCTGCGTATCTTTCGCATTTCTGAGATCGGGATCCCTGTAATATCCTGACCATCCCAGTAGATCTTGCCCGAGGTGGGTTCGATCAGACGATTGATACAGCGCAACAGCGTGGATTTGCCGGATCCGCTCAATCCGATGACTGCCAGAAATTCACCGTCTTTCACTTCAAAGCTGACATTTTTTAATGCCTGCGTGCCGTTGGGATAGACTTTCGTGAGATTTTCGATTTTTAGCATAAGACCATTCGCTACTGATTTGGAATATCCTATTATAAAAGAAAAGCCTGGCAGGTTGTCGCCTGCCAGGCTTAAAGGGAACTACTTCACAAGTGAAGCGGGATCGACGCCGGCTTTCTGAAGTACTGCTAAGAATTCGTTATAGAAGGTGGCATCTACCTCTTGGAAGCTGTCATAGTTATACAGGCTCTTAAGCACAGCTTTCCCACCAGGATCGTTTGCCATGGCTAGCATGCCCTCCACAACGACCTTGCGGAGGTTGGGATCCAGCGACTTGATGGTTTGCATTCCATCATTCGGGATGGGCGGCGTGACAGCGAAGATTTTCACCTTATCGGCGATATCAGGATATTGCGCTGCAAGATTCGCAGATGTATCGGTCAGTACATTGATATAGGTCACGCCGGCATCACAGTCGCCTTTGTAAACGGCGATGGCAACATTATTATGAGAGCCAGCGTTTTGGGTAGCGGCAAAATCGGTATCCGGATTGATGCCGTTGGCTGCCAGAATGATGCGCGGCACGATATAACCGGAGGTCGAGTTCGGGTCCACGAAGCAGAAGGTCTTGCCCTTCAAATCGGCGAAGGAACTAATACCAGAGTCCGCGTTTGCGATGAACTGTCCCTTATAGAAAGGCTCCAGCTGACCTTCAAGCCCCTTGTCAGGGTCCACATCGTTGGTGGCATACTTGCGTATCGCGACGAGAGCCGGGGTAACGCCATACTTGACGCCTGCCAACAGCGCCGAAAAAGTGTTCAAGAAACCAATCTGCGCCTTCTCTGCTCCCATTGCTTCGATCGAGGCGGCAAAGGTGGTGCCAACTTCCATCTTGAAATTCAGTCCGGTCATCTGGCTGAGACAGTCCGCAATCGCAGTGCCAGCGGTTGTGATCTTGCCGGTGTCACCCGAGGGGACAAAGGTGATCACAATCGGATTGTCGGCGGCACCGAGTTGTCCAGCAGCGGGCGCGGCGGGCGCATCGGCCAGCTTATCGCATGCGGGCGGCGGCGGGGCGGTCGGTGAGGCAGGGGCAGCAGTGGCTGCTTCGGTCGGTGCTGCAGTGGCAGCTTCTGTTGCTGCTTCGGTGGGAGCCTCAGTCGCCACGACTTCTGTCGGCGCTTGAGTTGCGGGCGGCTGAGTGGGCGCTGTGGTGGCGGCAGCCGGCGCACAGGCCGAGACGACCAGCACGAGGATGGCCATCACGGCGAAGACCATAGTAAGTGACTTCTTCATTTCTACTCCTCTTTCTAATTTGGGATTTGGGAAGGATTCCCGTACGAAGGATAATACAATCTCTTGGAAATTTAAACAAGTGACTTTTGATTAGAAATCATTAGAAAATCTTGCTCAATGGGACTGTGAGGCAAATGTCTTACTTGACAAGGGTTTCTAAATCAACGCCTGAAAGCTCCACATGGCGGAGGAAGTCCGCATAAAATCCATCATTGACAACTTGTAACTCTTCCATGTCATAGGCGGTTATGAATGCGGCTCTGCCGTTCTCTGTCTGCATCATGGCAGCGATCTGATCTGAGAAAAGCTGGCGCATGGCTTCGGGCATATTGGCGGAAAGGGCCAGGATGTTGTAGGGAATGATTTTGGGAATGCGCCACACAACAATCACCTGTTCGGTGAGATCGGGAAATTCATCCTCAAGGGAGGGAAACTTGCGCGCGTCGATATAGGTTGCGCCAAAATCGCAGATGCCACTGGCATACAAGGAGCGGACCACGGTCGGCTGCCCCTGCACGAAAGCTGGTGGTCGGGTTGCGATCAGATTTTCGTTAAGATATCCCAGCGGGATCACATATCCGGAGGCGGAAGTCTCGTCGCTCCAACACGGTTTTTTATCGGCGAATTGTGCCAGTGCAACATTGGCATCGGCCGTATTCTCGTCGGAGCCGGAATCATAGAAGGATTCGAATCCTGCTTTGCGGGTGGCAAGAAACTGCGCACCATATGTAGCCTCGCCATCTTTCATCACACCATAGATCGCTTTGACGGAGCCCTGTTGGTAAGCAAGGGCATAGGCGAACGGATCCAACAGGACGATGTGAGCATTTCCGTTTTTCAATGCAGCGACTAATTCTGTATAGGAACCAGGAGCGATCGTGACGACAGTATAGCCGGTCCGTTCGGTGAATTGGGAGGCGAGCAGCTTGGCGGCTGCGATTTTTTCAGGGGAGTTGGCGGAAGGAGGCAGGGCGAGGATCAAGGGGTTTTCCGCGAGACCCAGCTCGGCTGTCGCGAGCGGCGGCGGAGCCGTATCCGTAGGGGTAACATTCACGTCCGTGATCGGCGTAGATGTGGAAACTGGAGCAAAATCTACGCGTGGAAGAGTGCAATTTCCCAGAAAAATTGCCCCAATCAGTAAGAGTATTGTTAACAAAGTTCGTCTACGGTTCACGTCTGATTCACAGAGATTATAATACGTGCATGAAGAACAATAATTTGCTCTCTCTATTGATATTGATCGTGATCGTGGCAGGCGCCTATTTTATCGTGCAGACGGTGCGCCAGACTCAACAGGCAGTCGCTGGACCCTTCAATCAAGTCAGTGAGGCAAATCAGGCATTGCAGACCCAGGTCTCGAACCTGCTCAACCCCACCCCGACCATCATTCCCGATCCCATCACTTACATTAACGAGGTCCGGGCGCTGGCGCGACTCGAAACCATTCAATACAGCGTGGAGAAGGTGATTACTGGTGAGACCGGTGGCGGGACCTTTCAGTCCTTGTTTGGCGACAAGATCCTGTTCGTAGGACACGGCACTGTGATCGCCGGAATCGATATGTCAAAACTGCAACCGGAAGATATGCGCTATGAGAATGGTGTGCTTACCGTCAAGCTGCCGCCTACCGAAGTGTTTATCGCTGCCCTGGATAATGAGAAGTCTTATGTCTATAACCGGGACACCGGCATCCTGACCAAGCCCGATGTCAACCTCGAAACGCTCGTTCGCCAGCGTGCCGAGGAGGAAATCCTTAAGGCAGCACTCGAGGACGGTATCCTCGACCAGGCGCAGACGAATGCCCAGGCCTATCTCTTAAAGTTTTTTGCTGCGCTCGGTTTTCCCAACACGATCTTTATCACGGATCAAGGTTAATAAATTACTCTAGGGACGCGCAGCTGCCCATCCTTACATTAAACGCGTTCCGTCCACGATGGATGGTCATATTTCTCTTTGATCAATACTTCGGTCCGATCGGATTCGGATGAAGATAATTCTCCCCTCTCCAGACTTAACCCTAATTGGTGCTCAAACGCCCGGATGAAGGACTCGGCCGCCGTTTCCCAGCTGACCACGCGCCCCAAAGCGGACTCCACGGTCGCGGCACGTGCCAGCAGGCGTTTTGCCGCCTCTTCGCGCCCGGCTTCCTCTTTGAATACCAGTGCCTGACAAATACGCGCCAGGTCGCCAGTAAGTGGAAGCGATCCATGCTGGAGAACACCTTCTTTTTTGCGCGCCTGGGCGGAGCCAATTAATTAT
>JBKPQD010000153.1:0-5603 GCA_046733915.1 Chloroflexota bacterium | reverse complement strand
GCCAACGGCTATCTGCGGCGCGCCTAGAAGGCGGCAAAGGATATAAAAACCTGTCAGAAAAGCCAGGCTGGGCAGGGTGGCAAGGAAAATATTCTTCCACGGTTCTCGCGGCATCCGGAGGAACGGTAGGCTTACCAGAGCCGGAAGGAGAAAAATTGCCAGCGGGTGCGCTGCAGTGGCGACGGAGGCAAGCCCGCAACGGACAAGGGAGCCGCGCCTTTCAGATATTGCACGCCCGCAAGCATAAACAACAGAACCATCAAGGTTACGAGGGTATAGTTCTCCACATGCCCAAAAAATAACTGTACTGCACCCATCGAAAGCGTGAAGACAAAAATGAAAAGGCGGTTATACAAGGTCTGCCCCAGCTGGGCAGAAAAACGGAACAAGGCTGCTACAAATGTGCCGCCAGCCAGGCAACTCATCAAGGCTATGCTTTGCGCCGCCCCCCAATTTCCGAGTCTATGGAATGTATTATAAAACAGCACAGCGAAAAGACGATCCAGTGGCTCTTTCCAAAAAAAACTGCCGAGGGGTTTGACAGTATGTTCACCTTCCAGGATCTGAATAGTGCTGACCGCATCCCCCCAGTATCTCTGTTCTCGCAGCAACCAAAAGAGGCTGAACGAGATCACAAATATTCCGCACAACAGGATAAACGGCTGAATCCTGTATCGTTCAAGCCAAGACCAGGAAGTCGAAACCCTTTTTGTCAAATACCAGACAACAACGCTCACGACCATGGGGCTCAGCCCGAACGACAACCTGAGCCAGAGAGGCAACTCCTTATAAAAAAAGAACGACCAAAGCCCCGAAGTCGGAGTCTTGCGAATGAAAACGATAAGACACAGAAGAATGAGCGTCGAAACAAGCACCATGCTAACTTGAAAGAAATAATTTGTTTTTTGGTTCGTGGTCTCCGTGAAGACATTCATATATTTCCTCTGTTCTCTCATTTTTCGTGCTGCTACCAATGTGTGGTCATATACAACGTGTTGCTCGTGAAGGCGCAGCCGCCAGAATGCATGCCGAAGATTGTACAGTCAATGCAGGCGAGTAGCAAGTCATACAATACTCTGTCCCCTACCTGGAGAATCGCCTGCGTGCTGAAACATTCCTTTCGGTCTGATTGCCGCCTATTTGGCAGCTGGCAATGCGATGCAAATTTCAATTTTCCTCGTTAAACAGGCGAGGACAAAATTATGCCTACTTCAACCGACAAAGAGAACAAGGAAAAACCAAAAAATCCGCCCGAGCAAAAATTGGGAGATACACCGGTGGCGCCCTGGCAGATGTCGACTCCTGAAGAAAAGGAACAAGCTAAACCTGTCCGGCGCGCCCTGAAAGAAGCGATCTCTAAAGTGGACTCGCAGGAGAAAGCGGATGAGGTGATCGATAAGCTGGAGACTGCCGCCGCGGACAAAACCGCGACCGAAGTCAAACAAACCCAGCCGCCGATCGCCACGCCCGCCCAGGCCGCCCAAAAGGTGGAGGCGGCCGCCGAGACGGCCCCCGAAAACAAAAAGACCGAAAAGGTCCTCAAGGAGACTGCCAAGGTCCTGGCGACGGCCGAGGGCCGAGAGCAGGAAGCAGTTTCCGAAGCCGTGCAGGAAGTTATCAATCCCGAACAGCAGGGTGCTGCTCCCACGGTCACCAATGCTCAAGAACGCGAATATCTTCAGAAGGCGGTGCTGAAGCGTCTCAGACCGTTGGATGCCTTAGATGCAAATATCTTTCTTGCGATCAATCATTTGCCTCATACCCGCTTGCTGAACGGGTTTTTCTATGGACTGACATTGATCTACCAGGCCGTCACCGTTTGGTACGCAGAGATGGCCATTGAAGTGCTGCGGCACCGCAAAAATGCGAAAAGTATTATACGGGAGGCTGTCCTTCCGCTGCTCCTTACCAGCACTCTTGTGGAACTCGTGATTAAGCCTTACTTCAAGCGGCGACGTCCTTTTATTACCATCATCCAGGCGATTGTGATCGGCAAGAAGCCAGGAAGCTGGTCCTTTCCCTCCGGTCATGCAGCAGGAGCGTTCGCAGGTGCTTGGCTGCTGAATAACAAATTTCCAAAATTAGGCTTGCTGCGTTATTTTATTGCCGGTTTGGTCGGGTTTTCGCGCGTCTACCTAGGGGATCATTATCCCGGAGACGTAGCGTCCGGATCCTTAGCGGGACTGCTGTTTGCGATGTTTTTTAACCGCCTGTTCCGAGTTCGGAAAAAGCGAGCACAAAGAAACAAGGCAACATCGTAAGGCAACAGAATGAAAAACCCGGCACGACGCCGGGTTTTGTTATCGCTGGTATAGGATCGTTTAGGCGTACATGCCCCAATCCAAGGCGGACGGATCCTCCATCATCGAAAAATCCCACATCTCCATGCCCATCTCAATGGTCACCGGCATGTTGAGTCCCTCCACAGCTTTAGCTTTAGTCATCTCGATCATCGCCGGCCCGTATGGACAAAATGGAGTCGTCAAAATCATCTTCAGGCGGGCAATATCGTTCTCGATCGTAATGTCACGAATCAAACCCAGCTGAATGATATTCATTCCGATTTCAGGGTCAACGACTTCCGCTAGTTTTTCACGTGCGGGTTGTACTTTATCAGGATTTGTATCGTGGATGGTCCACCTGATTTCGTTAACTGTTTCTTCTGTCATAGTTCCTCATAAATCGACGACCGTAAGGTCGAGTTTAGTTTCTTACTGCAACAGGGTGAACAACATACGTGCAGTGAGCCCCGCCATCCAGAATACATTGCACCTTATTGGCAGGCAGGGCGAGCATTTTTGAGATCAATGTTTGGTCGACAGTACAGACTTCCGGATGTGCTACGCCAATCTGATAGTACGGGCAGGAAATTTCGTGGATTTGATAATCGCCGCCCTTCTTTTCCCATTCTACCGTGAAGCCTTCCTGCGCCAACAATTCCTTCACGAACTCCAACCGCTCTTCCATGCTCAAACCCTGGATCTGACTGGCATACTCGCTGGCGAGGTCTTCTGCAATCTGATTGAACAGCTGGCTGATAACCGGAGCCGGCATTGTCTCTTTCATCTGCGTCAAAAGACGCGTGGTGAGACGCAAATATTTCGTCGGGAATCTCTCCATCCCATCTTCGGTGAGGGAATATACGAGGCGCGGACGTCCCACTCCATGCCGCTCTTCATCTGCCGCGATGAGACCTTCCATCTGTAGGTTGGTCAGATGGTGACGCACCGAGATGGCATTGATACCCACCGCCTCGGCCAGTTCATTGATGGTGATCTTCGGCTTGCGGAGCAGGGTCTGCAGAATCTTGTCTTTCGTGCTTTTCATAGTTCGGCAGTATAACAGTCTGGAAATGGTTTGTCAATATACTAGATAAATATCATAAAAATCCCAGAAGGATAAGTCGCCGTCACGGAAAGAGCTCCCGGCCTGGGAGAAGCTCCCGTCCTGATTCCGCAATATCAACGCCAGAAGTTCGGGAAAATCGTTCGAATCCCCGTTTCGATGATCAGCGCAAGGACAAAGTAATTGCTGAACACGCGGTTATGTACAAAGCAGACCGTCGAAAACCAGCGCGGCCAGATGGGGTAGCCGGGAGGGGGTTCGCTCGGGCGCGGATCTGAGAGCCGCCTCAATGCTATCTGGGCCGGTTTGATCGCTACCAAGACTAGCAGCATGATCGGCGTGAAGAAATGGGTCACAAAAATCAGGTAGAGTGTGATCACATACGAGAGCACGATCGCAGCCATGGTGATGAACCGCGCCGCCGGCTCGCCGACCAGGACGGGGAGCGTACGTACCTTCTTGACTTTATCTTCCTTCAGTTTGTCAGTGTGTTTGCCGAGATTGATAGTAACGACGTTCAAGCCTATCGGAATACTGGCAAGAACGACAGTCCAATTCCAAATGCCGGTGAGAACATAGTACACGCCGCCGATCATCAGCGGTCCCCAAATAATGAATATGGAAAGCTCGCCGATGCCCACATATTTCAGCGGGTACGTGTAAAACAGCAGGATGAAAGCGCCGACCGCGAACAGCCATAGCACGATGGGCGAAAACTGGGTGTAATACAAGGCGTAGATTCCCCCGAGTACGGCCAGTAATCCACTAACGCCAAACCAGATTAAATGCGTGCGCTTGTCCCAGAATCCCTGTGCCAGGGGATGGACGCCGTACTGGGTACGGAAATAGTTGTCCTTGTCGATGCCGCGGCTGAAATCGGTGTAATCATTGATCAGGTTATTCGTCCCGTGGGCAATGAAGAGTCCGAGCGTTAGGATCAGCCAGGTTACAAAGCTGAATGGTTTTCCAATTGTAAAGAGGTATTGCCATGCCAGCAGGCCACCGATCAGTCCCGAATAGAGTGTCACCGTTCCTACGGCAGAGCGTGTAGCAATGAACCACTTGGATAAAATATCCAGTGTCTCCCATTCCTTTTTCTCCTTCATCATGATGAGTTGAGAAAGCGATTTGCGCCACATCGCAAAAGTTGAGTTCATAGTGCCTCCACAGTTAGTCTATTGAGTAAATACACTCAAATGGGTAGGCGGTTGCCCGCAATCCTTAATATACTAGAAAATTATCATAAATATTTGACTTTTTCCCCTAACCCTGCTATAATGCCGCCGACTTGGATGCTGTCCAACATGAAGTTTATCGAGAAAATAACTGAATTTGTAAGGAATCTCGCTCGCGGCGTAGTCTTATAAGTTTAGAAACTCATTAAAAGGTGGTAGGAGCAGGAAACGAATGTCGCAACTCGAAATCAAAAATCTGCATGTGAAGATCGAAGATAAGGAAATCTTGAAGGGTGTGGATTTGACTATTGAGCAGGGCAAGGTCCACGCGATCATGGGACCGAACGGTACGGGGAAGTCTACGCTGGCATATACGTTGATGGGACATCCGTCCTACATCGTCACGGAAGGCGAAGTTATTTTTAAGGGACAAAATGTTCTCGAGCTTGAGCCGGACGAACGCTCCCGGCTGGGCTTGTTTTTGGCGTTCCAGTATCCTGTCGCTATCCCGGGCGTGACTGTGGCGAACTTCCTGCGCACGGCGATCAACGCTCGTCGTCGCTCCGCAAACCCGGAGGACAAGGGCATGCCTATCCCGGAATTCCGCAAACTGCTTAAGGACAAGATGGCGATGCTGAAAATGGATCAGAATTTTGCGGGTCGCTATCTCAATGAAGGCTTCTCTGGCGGCGAGAAGAAACGCGCCGAAATCCTGCAAATGGCGACGCTTCAGCCCGAAATCGCCATCCTCGATGAAACTGACTCGGGGCTCGATATCGATGCACTGCGCGTCGTATCAGAGGGTGTCAACGCCCTGATGAGCAAGGACCTGGGCGTGCTGGTCATTACACATTATCAGCGTTTGTTGAACTATATCAAGCCGGATTACGTGCATGTCATGCTCGGCGGACGCATCGTCGAATCCGGTGGACCCGACCTGGCGTTACACCTCGAGGAAAAAGGTTACGAGTGGATTCGTGAGAAGTACGAGGAAACTCCCGCCTGATATTCTATGCACAACAGGTCCAAAGGAAGTTTATCGATAGACCTTCGTGTTTAGAGCTTGGAGATTAATATGAGTGA
>JBKPQD010000152.1:0-4497 GCA_046733915.1 Chloroflexota bacterium | reverse complement strand
TTGGTAAACACGATCAAGGGCTTGATCGCCGGGATTTGTGATTCATCCAATTGTTTGGCAAGATATGTTTGCAACTTCGTGACCTCATTTTCGATTTCAATTTCCGGTCGTCCCAGGTTTTCCTGCCCGAAGATGCGCATGTAGGACTGGAGGAATCCACCACCACTTATTTTCCAGCGATTCTTTCTGTAGACAACCTGCCCGCGTTGGTAGTAGGGCATCAGGAGCCAAACCCCGGCAGGACCCACCAGCAAATGAGAGGCTGGCGTGGTGTAATGGTAGATGTTGTAATCGCCGGGCAAACCCTTCATGGCGGCATCCAGTTTTTCGTCTGGGCGTGGACTGCGTCCATAGCGATTGCCCATGTACATGCCGATCTGTGTCAGGGTAAAGCCTGCGAGCAAGGCAACCAGTGCATATAAAAATAAATCTTGTCGTTTGAAAGAGATATACATACCCACGCCAAGTACGACCAGGGCTGCCAGGCTTGTCCAATTGCCGATCGTGCTGTTGCGCTTGATGAGTTTTTCGTTTTTGATGATTTTCATGGTTTCCTAATGTACTGCCTGCGAATCTGCTGGCACCACGAGCAGCGTATTATTTTTTCAGACTTTCCTCGATCGCACTCTTCATCGCAGCAAGCACTCTGGCTTCCGCTGCATTTTTTGCCACGCGAACGGAGCTTTGAATCGCACCGGCATCCGAGCGGCCGTGACCAATAAAGACGAGGCCATTCACGCCTAACAAGGGAGCTGCGCCCTCTTCACTTGGATCCAGCATCTTCCGAATCGAACCCAAAGCGGGTCTGACAAGCGCGCCGCCAAGTTTTGTCGGCAAGTTTCCGCTTTTGATCGTCTCACGAATTTTTTCAATCAATAATTTAGCAACCGCTTCCGTCGCCTTCAGGAATACGTTTCCCGTAAAGCCGTCGGTGACCGCCACATCCACTTTGCCATTGAAGATTTCCTTGCCTTCGACATTCCCGATGAAATTGATATTTGCCTTTTCCAGAAGGGGATAGGATTCTTTTACAAGATCGCTGCCTTTGCCGGCCTCTTCGCCATTTGCAATCAATCCGATTCGTGGAAGTTTTATGCTGCGTACACGCTCGGCATAGACGCTGCCCATGATGGCGAATTGCTGCAAGTTGATCGGCTTGCAGTTTGGGTTGGCGCCGATATCCAAAACCAGACAGGTGCCCGTTGCAGTGGGAAATGGACCGACCAGCGCCGGAAGATCCACGCCTTCGATCAGCCCAAGCCGGAAGTAGGCTGTGGCGACACATGCACCGGTATTGCCGGCCGTGACAAAGACATCCGCTTCTCCATTTTTGACCAGGTCGATGCCGATTGCCATGGAGTTTCTGGCAGTCGCTCTGCGCGCCTTTAGAGCAAGCGCCACGCCTTTGTCTTCCATGGTCAGCATGTCGGGCGCATGGACGAGGCGAATATTCAACCCTTGTGTATTTTGTTTTTCAAGCACCGGTCTGACCTTCGTTTCGTCCCCTACAAGAATGATTTCCACCCCGTATTGCCGCGCCGCCGCCACGGCGCCTTCTACGTCCGGCGTGGGAAAGTTGTCGCTCCCCATTGCATCTACCACGATTCGAGTCATGAGCTCTCCTTGCTTGACAATGTATTGAACACGATTATAATACGCCGTGCTTCGTTGGGCGCTGGTGCTGGAACTGGCAGACAGGCATGGTTGAGGGCCATGTGCCGAAAGGCGTGGAGGTTCAAGTCCTCTCCAGCGCACAAGAAGGTTATAGAAGGAAAATCCCCATACAGGGGATTTTTGTTTGTGGACATGCGCTGGCTGAATTTCTCTCAATTCATGAGAATTAAGCTGCAGCAAGTTACGGCGCCCTCGGCCTTCGCCAACTCCGAGACATCTACGGTGACAACCTTTAATCCAGCTTCCTCTAATTTTGAGCGTGTTTTGGGAAATGCAGTGGGAAAAACAATAAATTCGCCGATGGGCAGACCATTTGCGGCGAACGGTTCGCCGGGGTCAACCTTAATCCAGTTGAACTCCTCGAAGTGATCAGTATCCACCCAGTTTGGATTGATCAGCAACGTTTCGTTATTCAGGCGCGTAACTGCTGATTTTAGATGCAGGCAGTCGTGCATCTGCACGCCGGTCACAGAATATCCATATGCAGCGAGTAATTTATTCAGTTGGTCAATCGCCATCTGATTGCTGCGCGTGGATAAGCCAATAAAAATTTGTTTTCCTGCTACCAAGACATCGCCACCATCCAGTGTCGCGGGAGCCTCCAATTGGATCGTTTTGATGAGCGGCGTCAATGCCCGGTGGATGGATTCTGTTTCCGGTTTGCGCGAATCCGCTCCGGGCCGGGTGATAACCGCCAGCTCCGGCAAAATGAAGGCTGTATCTTCAACAAAAACCGAATCGGGCAACTCCGATTCGGCAGGTAATTCAATGACAGTACACCCCAGTGCTTTCAAGAGTTGTACATATTCGTGGTGCTGGGCACGAGCCACATCCAGATCAATGGGAGTGCGCTCGATGTGCGTGATTTCGCATTCCTCAAAGCGCGGGCTGACCTGGCGGGTGATGGCAATCGTCACTTAATTGCCGCCTGTCCGGTAGCGGTCGATGAGTGCCTTGGTGCGCGGGTCTTTCGGTTTCCCAAATAATTCGGCTGGTTTCGAGTCTTCGATGATTTCACCATCTGCCATCACCAGGACGCGGTCTGCCACTTCGCGGGCGAATCCCATCTCGTGGGTGACGACGAGCATGGTCATGCCTTCTTTGGCAACCTTTTTCATCACGCTCAGTACTTCGCCAATCAACTCCGGGTCAAGTGCTGAGGTAGGCTCGTCGAACAGCATGACCTTGGGCTCCATCGTCAGGGCACGGGCAATGGCAACACGTTGCTTTTGCCCGCCGGAGAGACGGTTCGGATACTCATCCTTCTTGAACAACAAGCCGACACTATCGAGGTTTTGTTCGGCGAGTTCGACGGCTTTGGCGCGGTCCATGCCCTTGACGGTGATGGGACCTTCAATCACGTTTTCCAATACACTCATGTGCGGGAACAGGTTGAATTCCTGGAAGACCATTCCAGTTTTCAAGCGAATCTCATGGACCAGCTGGCGATGCTCCTTGCCTTTTTCACCGCCTGCCACTCGAACTCCATCGACTTCGATCGTGCCAAACGAGGGTTCCTCGAGGAAATTTATACAACGCAGCATCGTGCTTTTGCCTGAACCGCTACGACCGATGATACAAACCACTTCACGTGGAGCGATATCCACCGAGACCTTCTTGAGCACGTGCAGACGACCAAAATATTTATCGAGCTCGGAGATTCGCACAATCGGTGTGTACACAGATGTCATTTAGCGATCGCCCTTCGCAAGCCGGGTTTCGATAATGGTTTGAACATACGAAAGGATGAGAGTCATCATCCAATAAAAGATGGCTGCCATGATCAGTGCCTCCAGGCTACGAAACTGGGCGCGTCCTACCTTTACAGCATTCCAGGTCAGCTCATGAACGAAACCGGTCGCGGCAACAAGCGACGAGTCCTTTGTCATGGAGATGAAATCATTGCCAATCGGCGGAATGGCAAAGCGCAGCGCCTGTGGCAGCACGATGCGCTGCATCGTCTGGCGCGGAGTCATTCCTAATGCGATCGCCGCTTCGCGCTGGCCCTTCCCTACGGATGCCAGCCCGGCGCGGAAGATTTCACTCATGTAAGCGCCGTAGTTCAATCCCAGCGCGATAACGCCTGCCCATAACCCCGAGAGACGAATGCCAACCTGCGGCAGCGCCAGGAAAAAGAATATGATCTGCAGATACAGCGGCGTGCCGCGAATGAGGGAAACGTAGAAGGTGCTTAACGCATACACCGGTGGAATTGTAGAGAGACGCCCCAGCGCCGCAAGCAGTGCCAAGACCGTTGCCACGATGATGGAAAGTGTAGTGATAATCAGCGTATCATTGATCCCCCTGGCAATAAAAGCAAAATTGTTGCGGATAAATTCAAAATCAAGATGAATGGTCTTTAGACCGAAAAAAGTACGCCCACTAAACAGGTAAAGAAGGACCAGCAACAGAATGCCCCACGAGAGCGCTACATTCGTGCGGAAGAGACGTGACTTGCGCTGTTGTGTCTGATAAAGTAACTCGGCCTGCGAGGAGAGTTCAGGGGTTTCGCCAGCAATTGTCGAATCAGCCATTGGGGAGCCTGTTCTTTGAAGGATATGGAAAAGGCATGGAAGCGATTCTTCACTTCCATGCCTTTCATTAGGCATCGTCTAGGAGTTGGGAGCCTGCGTAAGATCGCTGTTAAACCATTTCTGGGAAAGCTGGGACAACCGTCCGTCGTTGTGCATGGCAGTGAAAAGTTTGTCCACTTCGGCGCGAAGCGTGGCCGTCGGCAGAGTTGAAGATTTGTCGAACGCCGCGGCGAGATCCTCGGAGTAGACCGGCGAGCCAAGCTTGACGACCGGAATATCGGCTGCAATA
>JBKPQD010000151.1:0-15348 GCA_046733915.1 Chloroflexota bacterium | reverse complement strand
GCGGCGCGTGGATATAAACTGATCCTGACCATGCCGGAAACCATGAGCAAGGAACGTCGCATGTTACTGCGCGCTTACGGTGCCGATCTGATCCTCACGCCCGGTCCCGATGGCATGAACGGCGCGATCCGCAAGGCGGAGGAGATCGTCGCCTCGGACCCGAAAAAGTATTTCCTTCCCCAGCAGTTTAAAAATCCTGCCAATCCGGAGATCCATCGCCAGACCACTGCAGAAGAAATCTGGCGTGATACCGATGGCAAAGTGGATATTCTTGTCGCCGGGATTGGCACGGGCGGGACTATCACCGGTGTAGGGGAGGTGATTAAGTCGCGCAAGCCATCGTTCCAGGCAATCGCGGTCGAACCGGATGCATCTCCAATTCTCTCCGGAGGCGTTAAGGGTCCCCATCCTATTCAGGGAATTGGCGCGGGCTTTATCCCCGATGTGTTGAATACAAAGGTTTATGACGAGGTCATTCGCGTCAAAAACGAGGATGCCTTTCAAACCGCCCGCCGGATGGCGCGCGAAGAAGGCTTGCTGGTGGGTATCTCGTCCGGCGCGGCGACCTGGGCTGCGATACAAGTGGCGAACCGCGCTGAGAGCGCCGGGAAGTTGATCGTGGTAATCATCCCGTCCTTTGGCGAGCGCTACTTATCCACTGCCTTGTTCGCGGATTTGGTGGACCCGCAATAAATAGTGTGTCATTCCACCAAGGGTACCGGTGCGGTGGGAGGAGCGAAGTGACGACACATGTTGGAAAGTTGAGTAAGAAATGTTCAAGACAATTCATGAGGATGTTCAATCGGTATTAGACCGGGACCCGGCGGCACGCAATGTGCTCGAGGTTTTGCTATGTTACCCGGGGTTGCACGCCATCTGGGCACATCGTTTATCCCACAGTTTATGGAGAAGCGGATTCAAGTTGATTGCCCGTGCCATCTCCCAGATCGTGCGCGGTATCACCGGCGTGGAGATCCATCCCGGTGCAACCATTGGACACAGCTTCTTCATTGATCATGGTATGGGCGTGGTGATCGGCGAAACAACTGTGATTGGCGAGTGTGTAACACTCTATCACGGTGTGACCTTGGGTGGTACCAGCCTGAATAAGACGAAGCGCCACCCGACCATTGGCGATCATGTTGTCATTGGCGCGGGTGCTAAAGTGTTGGGAGCAATCACAATTGGGAGCAACAGCCGCATCGGGGCAAATGCCGTGGTTGTGAAATCCACGCCGCCCGATTCGGTTGTCGTCGGCGTGCCCGGGCAGGTCGTGGTGCGCGATTATCCGGTCCGTACCCATGAAAAGGAGGATCTGGATCACGGCAGCCTGCCTGACACGATCGGGGAAACACTCGCCGCGTTGATCGAGCATGTCAATTCCCTGGAGAAGCGCGTCAACGGTGGACCTCACCCCGAGCCAGCTTTACACGCGCCCGATCATGGCGTCTGGCATTGGGGCGATTTTTCGATATAGCAGGGGCGACCCGACATCATCCCCTTGTGGGGTGAGTCGCCCCTGCTTTTTATTCCTATGTGTTTTTCATTTTCTCCAAAGCGGAGATCAGCTTTTTATAGCCGCCTGGTTTGAACAGATCGACGCGATGTAAATGACTTAAGGATTCAGGCATATCGCATTTCTCCAATCGAACCGGAATAATAAAAATCGTATCGTTGATCAATCTGGCTTTTTGCAAGGCGATCTTGAGTTCCTCGTGGCGATAGCCATGCTGCTGGTTGAAGTTCTGCGAAAGACAAACGAGGACGATCTGGCTTTTTAGGATGGCTTTGCGGATCTCATGCTGCCAGTTCTGCCCCGGCTGGAGATCTTGCGCGTCAAACCAGGCGTGGATGCCGTGCTCGACGAGGCGAGCGTATAACTTATGGACGGCTTCCTTGTCGAGATGGGCATAACATAAAAAGATTTGGAGCGGGCGTTTCGGTTTTGATTCAGGCATAGTTTGTTCCGTGAAATGGTCATAGAAATATAAAAGATAGGGGAGTTCTTAATTAGACATGACCATTGATATATGGAGGCAGGACATCAAGATGCACAGCCTACTAACATTAAAAAGTGTCCACACGCAAGTATTTCAGATCATTAAATATAGGCAACGCCAGTTTTGTTGAATCGGTCGAACCAAGCTGACCTGGAGCAGCCACATAACCAGCTTTGCTAAATACCCAATCGTGTAAAATTTTCTCGCTCACCCCTAAGGGTTGTAAGACTTCATGCACGGCGCGCAACGTCAGTTCCTGGTAGCGAGCGACATCCACCGCACGCGGATTTGGTTCCGTCGGCAAAGCCCAGGCGTGAACACCCGGCGACGGTCCCATATATAGGAACCGTATCCGTTGACCCATTTTTATGGATTTCCCTTGTGCTTGTAACTGCCGAGCAGCGCTGGAGAGCGGGGAAAGGACACTGTATTTCTCCAACTCCCGGCTAAGTGTTTGGGTGATCACAAGCTGCTCAAGAGGCACTTCTCTCTTTTTGAGGAGGCTGAGTTGTTCGCGCAGGAAGATTAACACTTCAGGCAGACATTCTCTTGATTTGGCGAGGTCAGTTTCTTTGGCAAGAATATCTAAAATACCTCTTTGCACCTGCGCAACAAAGGATGGAGAATCGTGACGTCGCAGAGCGATACCGCGCAGCTTATGTTCCTTGTTGGCTGCAATACCATAAAAGCGGTTTGCAACCGACACATTCGGATTCTGCCGCGAGCCCAGGAAAGCAAACCAGGAATAGACATTTTCCAGCTCCATCGGCAGACCAGTTCCTCGTTCGATTTCCTTAACAAGCGTTTGAAAATCTTCTTTCGAGGCGCTTGGCCTGGAAACAAAAAGACTATCCACATAGACATGGAGCACATCATAACCTTGCGCTTCGGCAATAAACCTGGCATTTGTAATTACTTTTCTGGATAGGTAGGATACAACCTCGTGAGCGTTGATCCGCCCGAAGGTGGAATTGGCAAAACCCAGGCGTCCATAACAGACAACCGTCAGCCATTTGAGGGCATCCAAAACCGCTTTATAACGGCGATAAACATCTCGGTGGTGCGGGTCGTTTTTATCCATAGACTTTAGCAATTTTTTCAGAGCAAGCCGTTTATCGCGCATGGCTCGCAAAGTTTGTGGGATGAGTCCCGGCCGGGAAAGGATCTTGACACCCAGCTCCGGGATATCAACACCATCGCCAGGTGCATCCATGCTAACCACCGTTTCCGGCGAGACATTGTATTGAATCATGATCGACGCCATTTTTGAGCTGAAATCTAAAACGGCAACATTTTCGAAAACGCCGGGCGTCGGCTGGAAGACGAGTCCGCCACGATCAGCGCGTACAAATTGATTGAATGTTTTGCGAACTTCTCCTTTCTGGTGCTGGTAAGGGACCAGGGTACCGCGCCGCAGTGCGGTGATGTCCTGCATCGAAGCAATTGCCGCGCCGGGAGAACGTCGTGTTATTTCTTGTAATGGCAGGCTGCTCAGGCGCGTTTGTTCGATGGCACCGATCAATTGATATTGGTTATAGGTCATGCAATTTCGGACGTCCACGTGCCAGCGTCCACGCAGGTGGGTTTGCGGGGCACGGTAATGGGCATGTCCATAATTAAAAAAGCTGATCTCTTTGCGCCGCAAAACAGGCATGGATGAATCCCGGTTCGGGTTGAGCGGAATTCCGGTTTTTTTGGATAATTCTTCCAAACGAGGGAACAGCCATACATCGCCAAAGTAAGTCTTGATCACATCCGGGTCAAAGGAAGCCAAAACACCATTTAGAAGGGTGAGAAGCTCAACCGGTCTCTCGAAGGAAAGCCGCAGATGAGATTTGCCAAATTTTGCCATTAAGAATTGGGGAGACCGGTGGGACGGATCTACATCCGGTCGCAGGGTCAGTAGCTTGAGATGCGGAAGATTTGGGTCCAGTTCGTACTGGGTGTCCAGGGCACGGATATGGAGGAGAGTGCCATCCTTCTCTACCATTACTTCGCAATGCGCCATCATGAAAACATCGTAGGCTGCCGCGTAGCGCACAGTTAAGGGAATATCCACATCGTAAAAAGTCAGATCGGAAAAATTTTCATAAACATCCTGAAATAAAGATTTGTACATCACAATATTGGCAACTCCGATGCCCATCAGTTCCCGTGACCCGGCAAACAGATCCTCTTTGGTCACTCGTTCCAATCTCACATCCTGTTTAGAGTATTTCGTTCTTAAATATTTGCCTAGTTCATGAAGACGTGGAAAGGGCCCGTGGGCGTAGAACAGGGTCTCAAAATTCTGATGGAAGCAATATGTCTTTCCATCCTCTCCAACCAACCACAGAACAATGCCGTTCGTGGGATGGGCATACAGATCAAATAACCAGCCAAGTATCTTCTTCATTCGGCTGACGTTGTTTGTTCGATTTCCCGCCTGAGTTCCTCGATTTGTCGATAGAGTTCATTGAACTCATGAGCATATTTGTCATCCCGTTCCAGCTGGATCACGATCAATGCCGCCAGAATCGGTAACTGATCGGTCAGGTTATGGATGACAACTCGATGCTTCAAAACATACTCTGAATATTTATCCAGGATCCTGCGATAATTCGGAGGCAGCATATCGGCCATGGGCTTGAGGGACGCGATCAATTTGTGCGCCAATTGCGTTGCGGAAAGACTGTTGCGTCCCATATAAGGCTCTAGAAAAGCACACCCTGTTGAAATACTTCGACATAAGAGGGCCTCTTCTGCTCGATAATTTCGTCTGCAATGGATGCCACGAGAGGAAAGAAGCGACGATACTCTTCGGCAGCCAAATTGGGCACGAGTACAGCCACAGGGTTGGAAAAGGACAGCCGCTTTACATAGTGACAGCATTGCTCCAAGGTGGAATGGCGCAGGGAAAGATCAACATCCGGGTTATAGAAAAGGTGTAAGAAATCCAGGATTACGACCGGGTGGTTTTGCTGGTCTGCCTCCATCAACAAGTCGAGCAGTTGCAGGCAGGTGAACGGTCGCGACAGAATTAGCCGATCCAGCACTTCGTCGAAAGCAACGGTGTGCTTATAGACAGAGTAGCGTAGCTCGTCATGCTGGGGCATCCACTCGCCGGCTGCAATCAGATAAAGCGGACCGCGCAACACCCATTGGGTAATTAATTCCGTGATAGCTTCATGTTGCTGATCAAGAATTTTGACCAACAACAATTGACCTAAACGCCGGGGCTTGAGCCAATGCGCTGTGTAAGAAGTAATCGCTTGCGGCGCGTTAGGAAGAGCAGAATATGTATCCATCCCGGATACGATAGCTCGATTTGATTATGCTGTATATCCCGTTAACGGGTGAAGGGTGGGGGAGAAACAGGTTAACCCCGTGGTTAACCGATGGGGTGAGCTACATCCAGGCACTAAAGTCCCAGCCTGCCAAGATATGGCGCAATTCGGCTTTGCTTTTCACGCCGAATTTTAGCAGGACATTACGAACATGTGTCTTGATCGTTTCAGGGGAAAGAGATAAACGAGCAGAGATCTGGCGATTGGTGTAGCCCAGACAGGTCAGCGCGGCGATATCCCGCTCCCGTGCAGAGAGTGACTCCCACTTCGGCCACAACTTTTCGACGGATTGGTATTGTTGCAGGCCGGCGGCCAGGATATCAGGAATTAACTCGTGTTCGGGACGGCCCTCGTGCTTCGCAAGAGTTGAAAGAGTAACTTGCAGACTTTCATTGATTTCATAGGTCCGGGGGCCAGGTGCTGGACGCTTGCCTATCAGGTAGAGAAATCTTTGCCAGATAGACATAGTGATTAAGTATTATATTAGAACAGATGTTCCAAGTCAAGATATCATTCTTGTTCCACAAGAGCATCGGTTTCTTCCACTCTCCCATCCGTTCTCACTTTCACTCTGGTCGGACGTAGTGCCAAGAAAGGATCAAAACCGCGCCGCATCGTCAGTCCATGCAAGATCAACCCGATCTGTGAAAGTCCAAACCAGAACAGGAAAACTGTCAGCACGATCGATGCCTGATCGATCCAGCGTGGAGCGCGTTCGGTCAGATGGGCAACCTGTTCTCGCCAGCCAGCTATCTTTGCTTTGTATTCCTTGATTGACGTGACAAAATTCTCGAGGCTGTCGCGCGTCTCGGTCAAATCGCCACCCAGGAGGAAGGAACTATCACTGACAAAGAGCGATGCCTGTTGACCGAGAGCCTCCACATTTGTGATTTCGGCATCGATCGAGTTCGCCGAAGAAATCAAGTCGGTGAGAGTTTTATCGAAGGTACTCAGATCGATCGGGAGAAATCCCTGAACTCCCATCAGGACCGAGTGTAGTTGTTGCAGGGAGGTACGGGCGGACTCGATGCGCCCGTGCGTCGTCTTGAGTTCAGGCAAGAGCCTGTCATCGATCGTACCTTGAATCGTTTCCAGAAAATTGCCCGTGCTATTGGTTTGGGCCTTTATTTTGTCTATCGAAGCTTGGGCGGAGTCGACAATACGCAAAGCGCGCTCCAACTCCTTTTGTGAGCTGTCGAGCGTTGTCTGTGCCTGTGCCAATTGTGTATCGGCATCTTTCAATTGGAAAGTTACTTTATCTGTCAAAGGGGTGTTGTATACCCAAATGACGACAATGCTGGCGACGCTTAGGATAAGAAGTATTGACCCCAGAACGATCAATGTCCACGCAAACAGTTTACGAGCCATAAGATCTCCTTGCTCCAAACCCACAGACTGTGATTGTGTTGGAGAGTCTTTTCGAAGACGATTATCGATACCTCAAAAGTTGTACGGCAGCTTAATTATGCCTCTCCACACGCAGAATCAGGCGAAACCGTGCTATTTCGAGTACTAATCGGGCTATAATCAGCCGAGACGGAGCTTACTTAGCTTAACGAGGAGTGCCTCATGCTTGTCATTATCAGCGATCTTCATTTGGGAGATGGTACGACCGCCGAATCTATTCCAGCCAGTGCTTTCTGGCTGTTTGCCAAACGTTTGCGCCAGGATGCGCATTTTGCAGCTATGCACAACCAGACGTATCGCCCCATCGAGGAGCTGGATGTCATCCTGATGGGCGATATTCTCGACCCGCTCCATTCCACACGATGGCTCTTTCCCGCCCCAGATAGCGAAACTCCCAACCATATTACCGAACCGGGAGAGTCAAACTATATTCGCCCGTGGAGCAACCCGAACGATCCACGTTTTGCCGCCAAGCTGCTTGAAGTCACGGAAGCGATACTCGAATATAACAAGGATGGGCTGGAGATTTTTCGAGATCTTTCCAAGGGGTTAATGATCAACTTTGACGCACTCGATGACAACCAGGGACGATCTTTTAACAGCAGGGAAAAGATTCCACTGCTCGTGCGCTTCCATTATATGGTAGGAAACCATGATTGGTATTACCACCTCCCAGGGCAGGCCTTCGACCAAATCCGTCAGAAAATCATCGATGCCATGGGCTTGTGCAATCCACCGACGCCTTTCCCCTATGATCTCACCGAATACGATTCCAGCCAGGGGGATTTACACCCGAACTGGCAGCGGGACGAGTATCCCGCTATCGAGCGCTTATTCAGCGAGTACAGGGTCTTCGTGCGGCATGGCGATTGCTACGACCATTTTAACTTCGATCTTGAAAAGGGACGCGACTATCCAACCCTTGGCGATGCCTTCACCATGGAAGTCTGCAATCGTTTCCCTGAGCAGTTGAAGAGCATACCCAATTTGAACCTGGACATTGTCAACAAGCTGCGTCACATCACCAATATCCGTCCGGCGTTAGCCACGCCACTATGGGTCACCGGACAGTTGCGGAGTCTCAGCCTCTCGAATAAGCTGGGCGGTGTACGCGAAAACGACCTGAAGCGGGTTTGGGATGATCTCGCCGACAAATTCCTGCACCTGGATTTTGTCCGCCGTGCAGATAAGAGGTTTTCGTTTGATCTGGTCGATCAGATGGAGATCGCGGTGAAGATCTCCAGAGCCATCTCTCTGGAGCAGATCGATAGTCTGGTATACCGGTTGCAGCATCAAAGCACGTCGGGAGGGGATCGCTCATTTGCACAGTTCGCATTGAAGGAACCTGCCTTCGAGAAGAACACAGCACGTTACATCGTCTATGGGCATACGCACCATCACGAAACCGTTCCTCTTGACTACGATGATATTGGCGGCAACCAGATCTACTTCAACTCGGGCACCTGGCACACATACTTCGACCTGGCAAGAAAAAATCCCACCGAGAAGAAATTCATCCCCTATAAGGCACTGACCTATATTACGTTCTACAAAGATTATGAGCATGATGAACGCCACTTCGAGACGTGGTCAGGCGCCTATGCGTGAATTATGCGAATTGACCGTGACATTCTGATCGTCGGCGGCGGACCTGCCGGACTCTCCACTGCACTTCATCTGGCAAGAGATTTCCCCGCTCTCGCGACCCGTATCTTGATTTTGGAAAAGGCGCGTTATCCACGCTATAAGCTTTGCGCAGGCGGACTCGTCCTCGACGCCGAGGTGATCCTGCAGAAACTTGGCCTCGACGTGAGCGAAGTGCCACACGTAGATGTGGATAACATCCGTTTTGATTTCCAGGCAAAAGGATTGAAAGTCCACGTTCCGAAGGGTCACGCCTTACGCGTGATCCGCCGGGATGAGTTCGATCACTGGCTGGCAGAAAAAGCAAAGAGCAGGGGAATAGAGGTTAGAGAAGGAATTTCCGTAACGGATGTTTCCCCCGATCAGGAGGGCGTGACGGTGCAAACCGACCAAGGAACCGTTCGTGCAAAGATAGTCGTCGGCGCGGATGGCTCGAATGGCATCACACGTCGATGCGTTCTTCCCAATAAGCCAGTGCATACCGCGCGAGTATTAGAGATTTCAACCCCCTCCCTGTCCGACGGGCGGAGAGGACTCGCGTTTTTCGATTTCTTCCCTGTGCCAAATAACATCGCCGGCTATGTCTGGGATTTCCCTACCCAGATAAAAGGAGAAGCAATGCGGTGCTGGGGGATTTACGATACGAATATTCTTGCTAATGAAAAACGTCCACAGTTGAAAGAGCTGCTTGCTAAAGAAATGGCACGGATTGGATTCAATCTTGATGATTACGAAATCAAGGGCCATCCCATCCGCTGGTTTTCGCCCGGGAATGATGTGGCGGTGCCACGAGTGGTACTCGTGGGTGACGCCGCCGGAGCCGATCCATTATTCGGCGAAGGGATTAGCATCGCCTTGGGATACGGCGCCTTGGCAGCCAGCGAGATTGGTCAGGCGTTTCAAACGAATGACTTTTCCTTCCATCATTTCAAGCGCCGGGTAATGCGAAGCGCGCTGGGAAGAACACTTGTGACGCGCTGGCTGATCGCACAGGTCATTTATTCCCTCAAATGGAAATGGTTTCAGATCCTCTTGTGGCGGATCATGAAACCATTTGTAGGTTTGGCGGGATGGCTGTTTGTGTTGAATTGGGGAAAGCGACTACGATAGGGCACGACACCTGTACTGCGCACAGGCGCATGTGTGTCTCGTGCCTCTACATTTACGATCTAATTTTTTTCAAAAATCCTGGCGTGTTTAGCTCGCGTTCCAAAAGATAAGTGAAATATCCCTGCATAAGGGTTTCTACTTCCTGCTGTACATCGGGCGTTGGGCGTGCCCGCGTGGCATCGGCATAGCTGCTGCGCTGAAAATGCCGCAGGTAGCGCAGCGCTTCGACAGAAATAGGATGTAGGTTGCGCAGACCCTGCGCGCAGCGCGGACAAATCACCCCGCCGGCACTGAAGGAAAAGAACTGGTCTTCGGCTTGGATCTCGCGCCCGCAGTTGGCGCACGCAAAGAGCTGCGGGCGGAATCCCAAATGGTCGAGCAGGCGAATCTCATAGTAACGAATGACGAGCCAGGGATCCGTTTTGGCAGCCAGGCGTGAGAGGGTATCTGTGAGCAAACGAAATAAAGCCGAATTTTCCGTATCGTCTGCATACGTAAAGCGATCCAGCAGTTCCAGCACATAAGAAGCGTGGCTGGTTAGGATCAAGTCTTCACGCAGAGGCTGATAGGCGTCCACGGTATCGGCCTGCGTGATTAGAGGCATATCGCGTCCCTGGGCAAGTTGCAGCTTGACATAGGTGAACGGCTCGATGTGTCCTGCCTTGCGTGAGGCGATCTTGCGCGCACCTTTGGCGAGGGCGCGCGTCTTCCCCAACTGACGCGTGTACAGCGTCAGCATGCGGTCTGCTTCACCATAATCAACATGACGGAGCACAACCGCCTCCACCCGAAAAGAACGGAATTTTGTTTCAGGCATGGGAAGTAGTATACAGGTAAATAAGTAAACAAGTAAGCACAGATTTATGTGCCTATGTGCTTACCTGTTTTCTAAATGCTCGGGCGTAAAGGCTTCCGGCAGTAATTCTCTCACCGTAGTCTCTTTGAGTATGCGACCGCTTCCCTCCGCGAGCAGGATGATCGTGTCGAGCCCAAACTCAGCCATCACCTGACGGCAACCACCGCATGGAGAGCCACCGTTATCGGTGACAACGGTGATCACTTCGAATTCCTTCTCTCCTTCGGAGACTGCCTTGAAGATGGCGACGCGCTCGGCACACATCGTCTGTGGATAGGCGGCGTTCTCCACATTGACACCGGTAAAAACACGCCCACCTTTGGTGCGCAGCGCGGATCCGACCGCATACTTCGAATAAGGAACATAGGCACGCTGGCGCGCTGTATTGGCGAGATCCACTAATGATTGTTTTTCTTTCTGGGTAAGAGTCATGTTAGCCTTTTCTGCCACAATGGTCGAGTATATTTCACGCATTCTTTTCAGGAATTGTGGCTATCTTTTTTATTCTTTCGTTCTAGCTTACGGATGGCGCGGGCAGGCATGCCCACCACGAGAGTATCTTCTGGCACATCTCTTTTTACAATAGCTCCGGCTCCGGTACGTGCACCATCCCCAAGTTTAACCGGTGCAATCAGAATCGTATCGGAACCGATGAATACATCCTCACCCATCTCCGTGGGATGCTTTTTCTCGCCATCGAAATTGGCAGTGATCGTTCCGGCGCCAATGTTGGTGTTGGCACCAATCGTCGCGTTACCAATATAGGAGAAGTGTCCCATCTTAACGCCCTCGGCCAGGGTTGAATCCTTCACCTCCCCGAAGTTGCCCATATGGACATGGCTTTTGAGATGAGCGCCTTTCCGCAATCGTGCAAACGGACCCATATCCACGTCATCTTCCAGGATCGCGCTCTCCATATCAGATGCCAATATTTTGCAGCCATTCCCAATTTTCGAATCGCGAATGATGGTATTCGGGCCAATCAGATTGCCTTCGCCAATTTCGGTTTTCCCTTGAATATAGGTGTTTGGCATGAGGAGTGTATCCTTGCCAATCTTTACTCCCGCTTCGATGTACGTCACTTCCGGATTCATCATACTGACGCCGTTCAACATGTGCTCGCGATTGATGCGCATGCGCATGGCAGCTTCGGCCTCACTGAGGTGGACGCGGGTATTGATGCCAATCGTTTCAATGAAATCATCATGGACAACAGCCTGCACCGGCAAATTATCTTTGACGGCAATTTCAACAATATCGGTTAAATAGTACTCGCCCTTTTTTGGATTTTTCTGGATGCGGTGCAATGCCTCCCACAACCAATCGGCGTGGAAACAATAGGCGCCTACATTCAATTCCTTGATCTGCCGCTGCTCAAGTGTAGCAACGTATTCTTCGACGATTGCGTTGACCGTGCCGTCCGGCTTCCGTACAATTCGGCCAAAGCCGCGCGGGTCGTCCGCGATCACGGTCAGCAGGCTAAAGGGGCCGGGGTTGCGGCGCTGTGTTTCGACAAGCCTTTGAAAGGTTTCACCGCGCAGGAGAGGCATGTCGGCATAGGTCACGATCACATAATCCGTTTTGCCTTTGAGCAGGGGCTCGACCTGCATCGCGGCGTGTCCTGTTCCGAGCTGCGGCTCTTGTAAAACCCAATCTGCTGAATCACCCAGATAGTTCTGCACTGCTTCCGCCCCGTGTCCTACGACAACCACTGGCTTTTCGGTGGTCGCAGACTGCAAGGCTTGCAGTACATGCCACAGCATCGGCTTGCCACAGAGAGGGTGCAATACCTTGGGTATATCCGATTTCATTCGTGTGCCTTGCCCGGCGGCAAGAAGAACAGCAGTTACCTTCATATGGATACCTCTATAACTCCGTAGCGGAGGCAAACAAAAAATAGGATTCGTGCGGCTGTCGCAAAAATCCTATTTACCGAGTGCCGCATAAGCGGAAGATTTGGCTGGGGCGCCTGGATTCGAACCAAGATCCACAGCTCCAAAGGCTGGTGTGCTGCCCTTGCACCACGCCCCAGAACGGACGAATTGTATCACAGCTTAACGGCACAAGACTTGTGCCCCTATTTCTTTTTGAGTAGGCCTGTATTGTGAACCGTAATGGTTTCACCCTCGCCCGGATTCAGCCCCAACTTGCGCGCCTGTTCAAACGTGATAACGTCTGGGTTGGTAGGAATATTGCCGGCTTTTTCCGCCGCGTCATCCCAAAACGCATCCACATCCTTCACCTTGGATTTCTTGTTTGCGGTCGCCAGCAGGGCATCCAGGTCCACGTCTGGCTCGGGTTCCTCTTGTACCAGAGGCGGGAGCAATTCCGGCTCAGGGACATCTGCTTCCATGATCACAGGCGCAGATACCACCCCAAGCGACTGCAATACATTCTCTACGTCGCCGCGCACAAAGAACAAAGCTTCCACGGTTTGCTGAATCCGGTTGGCCTTGGCGAGCCCCTTGCCAGCCAGCAGCAAGGCATGGGTTGTATTGACCGGGACCAGCAGTAGATCGTGATCGCCTCCATGGAAGACATGATAATGATCGAGATGATTCTGGTGCATAAAGCGTGAGACTTTCAAGCTCGCGCTGTAAATCGCCATCAGCGCCGAGAGCATCGAGACTTCCATGCTGCTGTCATACAAGTCGCCGGCGCGCGCCAGGACACGGGCGCGGTCGCTGATCAAATATACGGCATCTGCTCTGAGTTTCTGGCGGAAGCCCACGAGCAATTCAGCCAGAGTCTGGCGGTGCTGCTCGGCGTTCTTGCCGGATTCGGGGGGGAAAATCGTCTGCACCAAGCCCAGGCTGCGTTCCACGGCATCGAGAAAATCCGCGAGCGGGATCGGCTTGTCAAAGACCGCCACGCCACCTGCACCAAGCATTTCCTGGCGGGATTTGCGATCCGTCATGCCGGAGATAAAAATAACTTTGAGATCGGGAGTGCGGGCTTTGATCTTACGCATGAGCTCCACGCCGGAGATACCGGGGAGCAGATAATCCGCAACGAGCAGGTCTACTTTACGGTGGGAGGCCTCCAACAGTGCCTCTTCCCCCGACGGAGCATCGATGATATCTAACGGATGGCCGAGCGTTTGCAAGGTAGCATGCAAAAGACGGACGATATCTTTTTGATCATCAACAATGAGGATACACGGGTGGCCCATGGCGGATACAGACGACGTAGTTCTAGTTATACATTCTGTTCCGCCACCCAACAAGCAACCCAATGGTCCGGGAGAAGCTCCTTGAACTGTGGCTCCTCTTGGGAGCAGATTTCCATCGCTACCGGGCAGCGGGGATGGAAGCGGCAGCCCTTCGGCGGATTCAGCGGACTGGGAACATCGCCTTTTAAGATCGTGCGTTGTCTCCTCATACGCGGATTCGGCACAGGGATGGCAGACATCAATGCCATTGTGTATGGATGCAGCGGCTTACGGAACAATTCTTCGCGCGTCGCAAGCTCCACCATCTTGCCCAGATACATCACCGCCACACGGTCCGACACATGTTCCACGACCGAGAGGTTATGAGCGATGAATAAATAGGTGAGACCGAATTCCTCTTGCAGGTCTCTCAGGATATTCAATACCTGAGATTGGATCGAAACATCCAGCGCAGAGACGGGTTCATCACAGATGATAAAGCGCGGGCGCAAAGCCAGTGCACGGGCGATGCCAATACGCTGGCGCTGACCGCCGGAAAACTCGTGCGGATACCGCCTGGCATGGTAATCCTCCAGCCCGACCTTCTTCAACGTTTCCATCATAATCTCGACGCGTTCCTTGTGAGTGCCGATGCGATGGATGTGCAACCCCTCCATGATCGATTCGCCAATAGGCACGCGCGGGTCGAGAGAGGCATAGGGATCCTGAAAGATGATCTGCATATCACGGCGCACAACTTTCAGGTCGCGCGGCTTGAGAGTAAAGACATCCTTGCCTTCGAACTGGACAGAGCCAGCAGTTGGTTCGATCAGGCGCAGCATCGTGCGGCCCACTGTTGTTTTGCCACAACCCGACTCGCCTACCAGACCGAGCGTCTCGCCTTTTTTCACAAAAAAGCTCACATCATCGACAGCCTTTACCTGATTGACGACGCGCTGTAGTAAACCGGCACGCACCGGAAAATATTTAACCAGATGTTTGACCTCCACCAGGGTTTCCCCTTGCTGGTCCGTGGGAGCAGGGACATTCTGCATTGTCATCGTCTCCATAAGGGAAATCTCCTAACTGACCTTGAGTGGCGGGACATGGCCTGGCGCACTTTCATACAACCAGCAGCGTACCAAGTGACCTGCTTTGACTTCTTCCAGCTCAGGTTTGACTTCGGTGCAGATGCTCAAACCATATTTGAAGCGAGCCTGGCAACGCGGCGCAAACCGGCATCCGATGGGCAGGTTGACGAGATTCGGCACCGAACCGGGAATGACATCCAGGCGATCCTTGATCTGTCCCAATACGGGAATGGAGCCGATTAGACCTTGCGTATACGGATGGAGAGGTTGGTCGAAGAGAGAGTTGACGTCAGCCTGCTCGACAATTTCGCCGGCATACATGACAGCCACCCGTTCCGCCATCTCTGCAACCACGCCGAGGTCATGTGTGATCAAGATCACGGAGGTTCCCATCTCGCGGCGCAGGTCACGCATCAGGTCGAGAATCTGCGCCTGGATGGTGACGTCCAGGGCGGTAGTGGGCTCATCGGCAATCAATAGCTCCGGAACACAAGCAAGCGCCATCGCGATCATGACGCGCTGCGCCATGCCACCGGATAGCTCATGGGGATAGGCTTCGGCGCGTCGCTCCGGATCGGGTACGCCGACCATTTTGAGCAGTTGCACCGCGCGCTTCCAGCCGGCTTCTTTTCCAAGGTCCTGGTGAACGTTCAATACTTCGGCGAGTTGATCGCCTACTTTAAAGACGGGATTGAGTGCAGTTTGTGGTTGTTGAAAGATCATCGAGATGCGGTTGCCGCGCACTTTGATCATTTCATCTTCG
>JBKPQD010000150.1:0-4470 GCA_046733915.1 Chloroflexota bacterium | reverse complement strand
GGGCGCGGTCACCCAGGAGACTCCCTTGGGCTTTATGGGAGGGGGATCGGAAATGATCGTCTCGGACGCCGTCTTCGACGGTTTGAGCGACCAAATGTTGCAATTGGGCCCGACCAATAACGGGCACATGACCGTTAAGAGCGATAACCCGGATGCGGCGTTGGCAGCCATCGAACGGCTCTACAAGTCTACAGTAGGGGGCAATTTCTCGTACTATTCAATGGCGGACTTCAATAAGAGCAGGAACCTGCAGACAATGATGACCAACTTGTTCTTCTACGGGTTCCTAGCGCTGATCACGCTGATCGGGGTAACCAACATCGTCAACACCCTGGATACCAACATCAAGCTGCGCCGGCGCGAGATCGCCATGCTCAAGTCGGTCGGGCTGACGCCGGGCGGCTTTCTGCGCATGCTGCGCTACGAGAGCCTGTTCTACGGGTTGACGGCGCTGCTTTATGGGCTGCCGATCGGGATCGCGCTCTCCTTCTTGATCTATAAACAATTTGGCGGGGTCATTTATTTCGCCTTCAGCCTACCCTGGTGGGCGATCGTGGCCACCGTGCTGGGCATCCTGGCGATCGTCTTCGCCACCATGATGGTCTCGGGTGCGATGATCCGCAACGATAACATCGTGGATACGCTCAAAGAAGAAAATTTGTAGGCTTATAAAACGGTTGGTCGAGTAGCCCCGAGCGCTCTTCGAGGGACATATCGAGACCACAAATGTTCAAGAAATCTTTTGTTGGTAAATTACCTGTTGGTCTCGGTACGGCAGAAGAACACCGCCTACTCGACCAACGGATATTGAAGGAAATTAAAATGTCAAATAAGCTTTGTCTTGTTTTGTCCGTGATATTAACGGCCGGTGTACTTCTTGCCGCCTGCCTGCCCTCGCAGCGTAGCGGAGGGGGTGCGCCTACTGCACCGGTTCAACCAGCGACTGCTCCGGCTGGGACCGCAGCACCGGTTCAACCAACGACCGCTCAGGGTGAAATTCCCCAAAGCGGAGATCTCTGCGGCGGCACCGGCGGCAACGGGCAGATTGTCAGCGTGGGAAACAACGAATTTACTATGAAGCGAAACGACGACGGCAGTGATCAGGTTGTTCACCTTACGAGCCAGGCAACAATCAAAACTTCAGCAGGCTCTGCATCGATATCCGATTTGAAAATCGGATACAGGGTAACCCTCGTCGGGGGTCCAAACCCTGATGGCAGCTTTACGGCAGATACTGTTGTAGTCTGCAATGGAACAGTTCCATAAACTGAGTTAGGGCAATAACACGGTTCTCACAGAAAGAATCACTGCGAAAGAAGTCCCTGAGTGAGTTCCCCGCTTAGGGACTTCTTGCATTTATAGACAAATCTATGCAACCGGCATTGGTCTAATCATAGTTCTCTGCCAATATGTGGGGAATGATTAGGCAAAACGCTGGTTTGCCAAGGTTTTCCGCGTCAAAATTACTCTAGCCGTTAGTTCAACCGAGTTTTGCCAAGAGCTATTTGATGAACACAATATTAGCGGAGGCTTGGGCAGTGGCGGCAGTCATGAGGCGATGATACCACTGCAATCCATCCGAATGTAAGTTCATAAATTTGTAGATACCTCAAGTGCATATTTGATCGCCTGCTCCACGGACATGGCGCGACCTTGCTCTACAGCCTGTACAAACTCTGATTCGCCTAAAGCCGCGCGGCAAGGTGCGAGATCATTCTCAAATTCTGCCGTATCTTCTTGCTGCCAGACACCAATCGAATCGAAAATCTCCCTTGACGCCCAGTATAAGTGCACAGCGCGCACGGGACTGCCTTCGGCTTGCGCTGCATCGCCAATATGTCCTAGCGCCGCAGCGATCTCATACTTGCTGTCGAGTTGTTGTGCAATGGCTAATGCTTCTCGCAGTGCTGCTACTCCACGGGTCAAGTTCCCTTGCCTGATCTGGATGATGCCAATAAAGCGGAGCGCTACATTTTCAAAATATTTGTCACCAAGCTGGCGAAACCCTGTGAGTGACTCCTCGTGCAGCGCAAGTGAGGCGGCTTGATCGCCTTGAAGATAAGCACCCAGCGCGAGACAAAGAATGGCGTCTACGTATCCCCAGTTGTCATGGACTTCTCCAAAGAGTGCTTTGCTTTTCTCTAATGTCGACTCTGCTTCGATAAAGTTACTCTCCTGGATCAAAACAAGGCCGAGAAGCAGTAACGCCCAGCCAAGGCTCCACTTGTCATCGGACACGTGAGCAGCAGAAAGGGCTTGTTCCACGAGTGGTCTTGCTTCCTTTGATCCGCTTTGCAACCATGTCTCTTGAGTCAATTGTGCCAGCGCATAGGCGTACAACTTCGGATAGTGCGCTGCGTCCGGCAAGTTCACCACTTTTCCCAGCCATTGGCGTCCTTCGCTGAGATCCGAGCGCCCAAACCAGAACCAGGACAGATCACCTGCCATTTGCAGCGCCACCTCGGTTTGTTTGGTTACGATCGCCCATTCCAAAGCAGTACGCAAGTTATCACGCGTGGCTGTAAGACGCTGAAGCCATTCGACTTGATTTGGTCCGCGAATCTCTTTAGCCGCTTGTTCTGCAAGGCCAAGGAAATAGGCCAAATGCTTGTTGCGCGCGCCTGCTTCCTTTCCCATCTTCTGCAAATACATGTGTGCAAAATGCTGAATCGTAGTCAGCATGTGAAAGCGAATCTCGCCGTGTGCTTCATGGTTAGGCAATCGTTGTAGAAGACTTTTGTCCAAAAGCATAGTGACAAGACTGGATACGGATGTGCCCCCAAACATTTCCGAAAAAATGGTATCCACCGCCTCAAGGGTAAATTCCCCAGAAAAGACCGAAAGATAGGCAAATAACCTTTGTTCTTCTTCAGAGAGCAAGTTGTAACTCCAGGCAATGGCGTCATTTAGGGTTTTCTGGCGCGGAGTAGTAGAGCGCATCCCATCTGCGTACAATACAAACTGGTTGTTTAGTTGTTCCAGTAAAGCCTGAGGGGTCATCAAGCGAATTCGGGCTGCTATCAATTCAATTGCAAGCGGTAAGCCATCTAATTGAGCACAGATCGAAGCAACCGCCTGAAGGTTACTGTTATCAAGCGCGAAGTCAGAGCGAATGGCGCGGGCGCGTTCTGTAAAAAGAGTCAGCGCGGGAAACTCGGAAGCGCTTTTCAGATCGACAGAAGCTCCCGCTATGGGGACATGGAGTGAAGGAATGGTATACAGCCATTCTCCAGAAATTCTCAATGATTCACGGCTAGTAGCAAGGATCTTTAAGCGGGAGCAATGGAAAAGAAGTTCGGAAACGAACGAAGAGACACCTTCAATAAGGTGCTCGCAATTGTCTATCACAAGAAGTAAATCTTTATCCCCAATACCTTCCCTAACGGACATGCTTTTTGTTTCTACATAACCCAACGATTGACTAATGGTCGTTGCCATCAACGATGGGTCATCCAACGGCGCCAGGGAAACGAAGAAAACACCATCGGGAAAATCGTGTAGGACTGTGCGCGCTACTTCAACACTCAGCCGCGTCTTGCCAATCCCGGGCGGACCCATGAGGGTAATCAGACGAATATTTGGGCTCAATAGATATTGACGCGTGAGCGCGATTTCGTGCTCGCGTCCAATGAGCGATGTGACTGTTGCGGGCAGATTGGAGTAAATCGGCTTTGCGGAAGTGTACCAGGGGAAATTTACACTGGTTTCTGCAGGCGCAGACCGTAATTCGCCGCGGGCAAAACGCAGGAATGATTTTCGTTCGTTTGCAGGGATGTTGAATATTTCTGCCAGGCGCTCAACGATCTGGGCCGATGGACGGCGTTCCTCAGCTTCAATTTTACGAATGGTTTCGGCTGAACAACCTACTTGACTAGCCAATCCCACCTGGGTTAGATCGAGCGCTTTACGATTGCGCTTGAGCCAGTAACCAAAAGGATGTTGTTGTGACATCACTGCGAAAGTCAGAATGTTAAAAGGTTGTGCCGGTTTTTGTACCGATTTGCGTGACCAATCAAGGAAGACAATTTGCTACAGTATGGGTACAGAGACGCATTTAGATCTCTGAAAATATTATAACTGGTCTACAGTATTGGAGGAACGATGAAAAAAATGTCTATCGTGACGATTATTGTTGGCCTTCTCGTAAGTGCAGCCCTGGTTGCTGCTGCATCAATGAGCAAGGAGATGCCTCTTAAAGGTTCCTTTAAGGCGGTTGAAACATCCCAACCCAATTTACCAATCGTACATGTGACGGCAACTGGCTCAGGTGAAGCTACCCAACTTGGTCGCTTTACCGTAAGCTACCAAGTCGATGTAAATGTGCAGACGGGCGCCGGCACCGGGTTATCTGCCGAATTTGTGGCAGCAAATGGAGACAGTCTGTTTGCGGAAGGGACCGGACAGGCTTCACCGAGTGGAACACCCGGAACCGTAAACATTATTGAGAATTACACGATCACGGGTGGCACG
>JBKPQD010000149.1:0-1951 GCA_046733915.1 Chloroflexota bacterium | reverse complement strand
TCCGCGAACAGATCGAACATCTTTTTGCTTTCGGCTTTCGAGGCTCCCCAGCCCCATGTTTCGCCGAATGTCATCGTACCGAGACAAAGCTCCGAAACACGCAGCCCACTATGACCTAGTAGTTTGTATCGCATCACTCCTCCTTAAAACAACATGTTTTATACAGCTTGCATTTTCATCCAAAAGAAATTACTTTGGAAGGGGTTTCCAGTTTTGCCGGACGGTTTGCGGCAGCCTCTGGAATGCTTCATGAGCGACAGATTGAAGTACTCAGAAAGTCCTAGCCGAATTCTATATAAATCTACATTGCCTTTGGTGAAAATCTGCCTAAAATTACATTGGCTCTGGAAGAAATATTGCAGTGCTAATGTCTACTTAACGGGTGATTATGTTTCTCAAACGCTTTAAACTTGGTCTTATTCATTCCGCCATCGCGATGACACTCGTGCCGATTGATGGCATGCTAAACCGTGTCATGATCAAAGAGCTGGCCCTCTCTGCAACCCTGTTTGCCGTTCTTGCATCGCTGGCGTATATCTTTTCACCGTTACAAGTGGCAATCGGTTCCTATTCTGACCGACATCCCATTTTCGGTTTCCGTCGTACGCCCTATATCCTTGCCGGTTTACTATTGTGTGTGATCAGCCTGGTCACATTGCCGCCGGTCGCTTTTCTAATGGATAAAAATCTTGGTCTGGGCATCATCGCAGGGATCTTCGCGTTCGGTGCTTGGGGAATGGGGTACAACCTTTCTGCAGTCTCATACCTCTCGCTGGCCTCTGAACTCTCAGGAGAAAACGGGCGCAGCAAAACAGTGGCCATCATGTGGATCATGATGATCGTTTCTTCGATTATGACCTCCATCTGGCTCGGCAAAATGGTGGACCCTTACACGCCGACAGCGTTAATTCGCGGCTTTCTCTATGTCGCCACTCTTGCCTTGGCGTTGGGTCTGCTGGGTATTTTCAAACTGGAATTACGCTCCGACAATCTCTCCTCACAAATAGCGTCTGAAACGTACACGATGAAACAAATGTCCGCGGTGATCCTGTCAAACCCGACGGCGCGGATATTCTTCATCTATCTGCTCTTGTTGCTTGTTGGCATCCTCGGGCAAAATCTTCTGCTTGAGCCGTTTGCGGGGGAAGCGTTTGGTCTTGGTGTTGGCCAAACAACCTCACGCGTCAATTCCATTTGGGGAACATTTGTCTTTATTGCCATGGTGATTGCAGCTCTGCTGGAGGGACGAGTCGCCAAACGGACTGTAGCGCAGTTTGGTAACCTGGGTGCATTGCTTGGGTTCATTATTATTGTGATCAGTGGGATTATGGCCAGTAAACACATCTTCTATGTCGGTATTACTGTACTCGGCCTGGGCACAGGATTCTCCACTGTAGCAAATCTCTCGTTGATGTTCGATCTTACTGTGCCGGGGATGATGGGATTATATATTGGTGCCTGGGGATTCTCGAATGCCTTATCCCGTTTGACCGGAAACGTATTGGGTGGGGTTGTCTTTGACGTCTTGAAAAGCGCCACAGGTTCAGCCATCACTGGTTATCTTGTTGTTTTCAGCATCGAAGCACTGATGTTAGCCGCCGCAGCGATCATGCTGTATCGAATTGACGTCACCGCGTTTCAAAAACGAATTCATGAACCGTCCTTTGTGGAAAAGGTGGCAATTGCCGCGGAATAGAAATTATGTCCATCAACGTCGCTTATTTCTCAAATCTGAATGGTGCCCCTCAGGTGCAAAAAGGAGCGGGAGAAGTTTGCATCGCCAACATCAGTCCGCTCGAGCGCCAGAAGCGGCTACGATTTGGTGCACAACAGTTTGTGATTACGCTTGTTGTTTTAGGGATATTGATGCTTGTGCATGTGAATCCGCTCTGGCGGCTATCCCTGTTACCCATGTTTTGGGCATCAGCGGTGGGTTATTTTCAAGCTCGTG
>JBKPQD010000148.1:0-2442 GCA_046733915.1 Chloroflexota bacterium | reverse complement strand
GTATAAAGGCGTGATCGCCTACATTCGTGTTTTCGAAGGCTCGTTCAAATCCACCGATATACTGCACCTGTTTGCAACCGGAGCGGATATGAAGCCCGTCGAAATCGGTATCTTCGCCCCGGGCATGAAGCCTGTTCCAACTCTGGGCTCCGGCGAAGTGGGATACATTGCCACTGGATTTAAGACCGTACATGAATGTCGCGTGGGCGATACGATCACAACAACCGCCGCTCCCGCGGCAGAGCCGCTGCCCGGATACCGTACCCCCAAGCCAATGGTATTCGCGGGGATCTATCCCGTCGAAGCGGATGATTACCCCGAACTGCGCGATGCCCTCGACAAGCTACAGCTCAACGATGCCTCACTGACGTTCCAGCCCGAAACCTCCCAGGCGTTGGGATTTGGCTTCCGTGCCGGTTTCCTCGGTCTGTTCCATATGGAGATTATCCAGGAGCGCATCGAGCGTGAATATGATCTCGACGTGTTGTTCACCGCGCCCTCCGTCGAATACGAAGTAGTGAAACTCGACGAAGAAGTCATTACGGTGGACTCGCCGGCAGAACTTCCCGATGAAGGCATTCTGGAAATTCGTGAGCCATGGATGACGATCGAGATCATCACCCCGACGGAATATTACGGACCGATCATGGAGCTGGTCACCAAGCGACGCGGCGTCTTCAAGAAGCAGGAATACCCCGCGCCGCACCGCGTGCAGCTCGATTACGAAATTCCCTTATCCGAAATCATCGTGGATTTTTTCGACGATCTGAAATCGCGTACCAAGGGTTATGCCTCGCTCGATTACCAATTCCTGGAATATCGCCCTGATAAATTGCAGAAGCTGGAAATCCTCGTCAATGGCGAACCGGTCGATGCGCTGGCGGCCATCGTCCATGAGAAGGATGCCTATCACAAAGGTCAGCGTCTCATTACTCGCCTCAAGGATTTGATTCCACGTCAGCTTTTTGACGTCGCTATCCAAGCCGCAGCGGGTGGACGAGTCATCTCGCGCGCCAATGTCAAAGCCACCCGCAAAGACGTGCTGGCGAAATGCTATGGCGGCGACATCACCCGCAAGAAAAAATTGCTCGAAAAACAAAAGAAGGGCAAGAAGCGCCTGAAGATGGTAGGGAATGTCGAGATCCCGCAGGACGCGTTCATGGCGGTTTTGAAATTGGAAGAGGAATAAATTAATCGTAGGGGCAGGGCGCTACGCAGCCTGCCCAAGGTGGGCGAGATGACCTCGTCCCTACGGAGAACATATGAGAGACATCAAGCGCTGGTTGCCGGGGGCGATCGTCAGTATTTTATTGATTGCTGCAATTTTATATTTTGTAGACTTGCGAGCCATGCTCGATGCGATGCGCCATGCGAATTTTCCACTGCTGCTCTTGGCTTTTGCCATTGGCTTCTTGTGGCTGGTGGTGCGCGCCGTTGTCTGGCGGACATTGTTGCGCAACCGCGCTTCCTTCAGCGATGTCTTTTGGACGATCGGCGAAGGATACCTGTTGAATAACTTCCTTCCCTTTCGCCTCGGAGAAATCGGACGCGCCTTTCTGCTGAGCCGCAAAACGGATTTGCAGTTCATGGAGATCCTTCCGACCATCGTCATCGAGCGCGCCATGGATTTGGGCTATTCCGCGATCGTCCTGCTTGCGGCGTTGCCCTATGTAGTCGATGCGCAAGGAACGGAACGGATCGGCATCCTGGTAGGAATCGTAGTCCTGGTTGGTTTCGTAATACTTTATCTGCTGGCTCGTTACAATCAGTGGGCGCAGGATCTGTTTCGCAAACTCAGCGCGCGCTGGACGCCTTTACAAAAGTTCGGAGGCAGTTTTCTCGAATCCTTTTTTGCCGGTCTAGGCGTGTTAACGGATGGACGGTTGTTCCTACGCTTCCTTTTTTGGATGACGCTGAACTGGGTGGTCGCGATCTTTTCCTATTATCTGATCATTCGTGCATTTTTCCCGCAGGCGCAACTCGTATGGGGTATGTTTGGACTGGGAGCCGCAGCATTCGGCGGTGCGATCCCGTCACTGCCTGGAGCCGTTGGAACCTTCGAAGGAGCGTTTGGGGGCGCAGTCACGTTGTTGGCTGGTCCAGGGAGTGAATCCACGGCACTTGCCGTTGCACTGACCGGCAGGCTCTATAACTACATCAACAGCGGTGTGATCGGTGGGATTGGGCTTTTCCGTGAAGGACAGACTCTTTCGGGTGTGTATGAACAATTGAAAAAAATCCGCTCTGGGAAAAGCGTGGAACAGGTCCAGGAATAATTTGCTGTATTAACAATTGCAACCTTCTGAGGAACGCTACGTCAGTTTGTCTCCCAATGCCATCCTGAGCGAAGCGGAGGATCTCTAAGCGTAAAATTACGACTCTTCGCTCACGGCGAAGGCTCCCTCCTATCGACCCGATGCCCTTCGGGCGAGTGACATACCC
>JBKPQD010000147.1:0-2108 GCA_046733915.1 Chloroflexota bacterium | reverse complement strand
TCAGATGTGTATAAGAGACAGATGTAATGGCGCTTCAACAATAACGCCTTTCGGTACATAGAGCACAACACCGTTTTGTGCAAAGGCGCCGGCTAACGCGGAAAACTTCCCTTCCTCTACATGGACGGTTTTGCCGATCATTCTGGCAAGCAGGTCCGGATATTTTTGCTCAGCCGTTCTTAAGTCGGTGAAGATCACACCTTTTTGAGCGAGGTTCTCATCGAGGTCAATTTTTGCGTGACCAGGAGTCATGATGATTTGTCCGCCGTGTTGATTGGCGATGAGTGGCTTCAGCAGATCGTCACGTACAGGCGGAAGGTCGCTGATATCCTCTACCGACAGCTTGAATCGGTCCGTAGGCAGATTGTGGATGTCCGTGCGGCGCCAGGCTTCCTGGGTCGTATCGGGGAGGGAATGCCGTTTAAACGCGTTCCAGGCTAAGGTCCGGTATGAATCGATGGTTTCATTTACCTTACGAATATCGGCTTCGGTAAAGCTAAATTCTCTTGCAGCGGACTCAACCCGGCGGGTCTTGGAAACAACGAATTTCGGTTTTTCCTGCATACTAGCCAATCGATCCTTCCATCTGCAATGCGATCAAGCGATTCATTTCGACGGCGTATTCCATCGGTAATTCCTTGACGAGGGGTTCGATAAACCCGGAGACAACCATGGTCGTCGCTTCCTCTTCACTGAGACCGCGCGACATGAGATAAAAGAGTTGCTCTTCGCCTACTTTGCTCACGGAAGCCTCGTGGCCAATGGTGACATCATCCTCATCGATCTCAATATAGGGATAGGTGTCTGAGCGGGATTTTGGATCGAGCAAAAGCGCGTCACAAACCGTATTGGATTTGACGCCCTTCGAGCCTTTATACACTTTGAGCAAGCCACGGAAGGAAGCACGTCCGCCACCTTTGCTGATCGACTTGGACGTGACCTTGCTGGTGGTGTTCGGCGCAAAGTGGTACATTTTTCCGCCCGCATCCTGCGTCTGTCCCGGACCGGCGAATGCCATCGAGAGCATTTCGCCACGTGCGCCTGGCTCCATCAAATAGCAGGAAGGATATTTCATGGTGACCTTCGAGCCAATATTTGCGTCCACCCATTCGTGGGAAGCATTCTCGAATACCTTGGCGCGTTGCGTGACGAGGTTGTAAACGTTGGTGGACCAGTTTTGAATCGTGGAGTAGCGCGAGCGAGCGCCTTTCTTCACAATGATCTCGATTACGCCAGAGTGGAATGAATCGGTCGTGTATTGTGGCGCGGTACAACCTTCCACATAATGGACCGAGGCACCTTCATCCACGATGATCAAGGTGCGCTCGAACTGACCAAGATTAGCCGTGTTCAAGCGGAAATATGCCTGCAGGGGAAGATCTACTTTCACGTTTTTTGGTACATATACAAAGGACCCGCCCGACCACACCGCGCTGTTCAACGCGGCGAACTTGTTATCTTCGATTGGGATCACGGTTCCAAAATATTCCCGGAAGAGATCGGGATATTTCTTCAAGCCATCTTCAATGGACAGAAATATGACGCCCTGCTTTTCAAGGTGCTCCTGAATCGAATGGTAGACCATCTCTGATTCATATTGGGCACCAAGGCCTGCCAGAAACTTCCGTTCTGCTTCAGGAACGCCAAGCTTATCGAATGTGCGCTTGATGTCATCCGGAACGTCATCCCATGATTTTTCGCTTTTTTCGGTGGGTTTGACATAAAAGTAAATCTCGTCGAAGTTGAGGTCTTTCAGTGAGGGTCCCCAGTTTGGCATCGGTCGCTTTAGGAAGTGATCAAGCGCCTTCAACCGGAATTCAAGCATCCATTCCGGTTCACCTTTCATACGCGATATATTTTCGACAACCTCACGGTTCAAACCCTTCTGCGATTTGAAGGTGTAATTGTCATCTCGATCATGAAAACCGTATTTGTACTCACCGATGTCTTCTAGAATTTTAGTATCATCACTCATATTAATCTCCAAGCTCTAAACACGAAGGTCTATCGATAAACTTCCTTTGGACCTGTTGTGCATAGAATATCAGGCGGGAGTTTCCTCGTACTTCTCACGAATCCACTCGTAACCTTTTTCCTCGAGGTGTAAC
>JBKPQD010000146.1:0-5002 GCA_046733915.1 Chloroflexota bacterium | reverse complement strand
TACTTAACATTCTTCTCAAACACATGACTAAAGCGCAATTCGCCGAAACGCTCGGCGGGTAGTTCCTGATAGTCATCGCGCAGAAGCTTCTTAACAACTATGTCCTTGTAATCGCTGGCGAGGCTCGCCTTGATGGGTTTTGCCACTCGTGGCGCCCTCGGCTTCTTGGCTGCTGCTTTTTTTGGCGCCTCCGGTTCCGGGACGGTGGATTGTTGGCCCAGGCGCTCTCGCAGAGCAGCGACCATACTCGCAAAGTTCGTATTCTCGTGCATCTCCGGGGTGAGGGTATTCATGTCTTTGAGCAGGAAGGTGAGATTGGAAATATTGTCCCGGATCTCGTCATAACTATCGATTTCATCACGCATCCCCTGCAAGTTGGCAGAGCTGACCGATCGCATGGCTTCGTCCAGTTCCTTCAGCTTGTCCTCCCAGTATTTGATATACCGGATGCGATTGACCGGGTTATAAATATCGGCATCCGCGAGCACGATTGGAAAAATACGGTCGTAGATATTCTTGTTCTTGGCGATCTCGACGAGCTCATACATACAGTTGGATGATTTCAAATATTTGTCACTGATGATGACGATCACCGCCGACCCGCGTCCAATCTGCTGCATAAAGTCGCGGATCATGCCCTTGAAGCCAAGGTTACGCTTATCGCGGATGATCGTAATGCCATTCGTTTGCAGGTCGGCATCCAGTTCGTTCGCGATGCGTTCGCTTTCCCCGCCCCAGGCGTAGGAGATGTATACCTGATTACCGTTGTAGCTCATAGGGCCTCACTCTTATTCAAGCAATTGTAATGGAATGTCGTTATTATATAACGACTTCCTTGCTTGAGAAGGTAAGCGGAAGGCTCGCGCCGTTGACCAGACGGCGTGGGTAGATTGTATAAATACATTTGGGATTCACATAACACCGGTGTTCTGGTACCCATTACTATTTTATTTACAAAGATGGTGAATAAGGAAATAACCTTATACCGGAGTCTGTGCGCTACGGCTTTGCCAGCGCAGAGCAGCACCCCATATTGCCAACGGGATCACACTCCCGATCGCCAACAGCAGGACGATCGTACGGGGATTCAGATGAAACATGTCGGTGACAAAGCCCGTCAGCCACAGCGAGATCGACACGGCTAATGTGAAAACCGCGATATCGAAAGCAAATACACGTCCCAGCAAATGATTGGGCACGGTCATCTGCAGTAAAACATCGCTGTATGTCCAGTTGATGGAGCCACCGGCGCCACGCAGGATGCATCCCGCCAGCACAACGGGCAGAGCCGGGGCTAGACCTACAATCAGCCAGGCAACCGGCATGCACATAAATCCACCCAGAATCGCGCGTCGCAACCAGATGGTAGACGAATCTCCGAGCCGGTTGGAAATCAGTGGGCCGATCACCGAGCCCAACCCGAAGGCGGCGAACATCAGCCCCAGGGTGGTTGCACCATCCTGTCCCTCACGGAAGACATGGGCGGCGTATAGCGCAGTAATAATATCGAAGCTGCCCACTTGGCCAAGTGCCTTGACCAGTGTCACCAGTCCGACATCCACATTCTTACGCACATACTTCATACCGTCTACAAAATTTTGCCAGCCGCTCTCCAGGGTAGGTGCCGTGTTCACATGGAACGGACCGATAATTTGGAGAACAAGGGCGGCGGAAGCCAGAAAGCTTGCCGCATCCACGATGAGAGAAACCCGCACTCCGAAGAGCGAAGCGGTAAGGCCGCCTATGGCGCCTCCCAACGCGAGCATCGCGGACCAGGTAATACTGGAAAGCGTGTTCGCAGTAAGAAGCTCACCCTCCTCAACCAGGGCAGGTACCAGCGCGGCGCGCGCCGGTTCAAAGAATGCAGAGACACTGAACTGTAGGATAGTCAAGACATACAGTAGCCATAAATGTTCCGGGCGGCTCACCAGAAGAAAACAAAGCACAATGCCTGCTCGCAATACATCGCTCAGTACCAGGACTTTGCGGCGATCAAATCGGTCTGCGATGACTCCTGCAATTGGGCCTAATAGAAATGGCGGCAAAGCACGGGCGATGAACAGACCCCCGACAGCCAGCCCGGAAGCAGAATAGCGATTGACGATAATCACCAAAGCGATCGTGTTGAACCAATCGCCTGCCAGGCTGATGACCTGTGCCAGCCAAAGCGAGCGAAAGCGAGGTCGAAGCCGAAGAAAGGAGAAATAATCTTTCATATAGCAATGATGTCTTCGTGCGTCAAAGTTATACTCGGAAAGGCCTAGAAGCGCTTAATTGTGAAGACTTAGGAAATCCTTGCCGTGATCTTTACAGGCAAGCCATACTTCGGACGCATAGTAATTGCCATCCTGCCTTCATCCGATTGCTGCGGTGATTCGGTCACATCATAGTTCTGTACCATCATTGCCAGCAGCAGTTGTCCTTCGATCAGCGCAAAGTGATTGCCGATACACATGTGCGGACCGGTCAGGAAAGGCATATAGGCGTTGCGGTTTAGCGCCGCTTTGTTTTCCGGCAAAAAGCGCTCCGGTTTGAATTCGAGCGGGTCGTGCCAATAATCAGGATGGCGATGAATATTGCGAATGACGATTGCCACCAGCTCGCCCTTTGCGATCGGCGTATTACCGAGCTCAGTTGTATCGAAGGCAGCTCGCACAGTCATCGGTACAGGTGGGAAGAGGCGCATCGTTTCTTCGATCACCGCCAGCGCGTAAGGCAGCTTTGGCAGATCACTTGCCTGCACCGCGTGGCCTAAGGCGTCGACTTCTGCGCGGAGCTTTGCCAATACATCTGGATTTTTGTTGAGCGCGTGCCAGGCCCAGGTCAGCGCGATGGCGGTGGTTTCATGTCCGGCGCCATAGATGCCTGAAATTTCATCCCGGACCTGTTGATCGTTCATCTGCTCGCCCGTATCCGCATCCCGCGCCTCGATCAGCATCTCGAGCAGATCGTTTTTGCGCTCAGCCTGTACAAGGGCAAGCCGGCGCTCACGAATCATGCGGAATAGATAGTCATCCAGTTTGGCGCGTTGATCCCAAAATCTCCTGTGGGAGGGGACGATCGTCCAACGAGCAGGCAAGGCAAATGGGTTACCCGCACGCGCCGCAATAAAGTCTAACGCAGAATCTACCACCCCACCGACTTGATCCACTTCCACTAAGACGTTTGTGCTGAACATCGTGCGGTTAATGATGTCCAGGGTCACCAGCTTCATTTCCCTGGTCAAATCCACCACGGTATCCGCCGACCGCTGTGACCAGCGCTCCAGCATAATCTCTCCGGCGGCTTGCATTTTATTTGCCATCGCGATGATGTTCGTCCGATGAAAGACTGGCTGCATCATGCGACGCTTCATCAGCCAGCTATCGCCGTCGATGGTGATCAAGCTAAGGCCCAAAATATAGGTCAGTGGCGTGCCGCCCTCAAAGTTTTGGGAGCGCCGCAGAATATGCTTTCGGGTGGTCAGCGCTTCGTGAGCAAGAACGGGATTCGAGATGACGTGCAGCGGCATAGGACCCAGTCTGGTGACAAAATGATCCCCGTATGTGTGCCAGCTATTTTCTAGAAACGAAAGGGCATCCCGGCGAAATTCGCGGAAAATACCAAAAACTGGCTCTCCCTTATAAACAGGGATAGATTTTCCATGACCGCGAACAGTTAGTTCCATACCGTTTCCTTTCTACTATGCAACAGACCCTATCGATTATACTTTCGAGGAAATCGATTGAGAATCTTGCATGGGAAACAAACTGACACCAAAAGTCATTCTAGAAGGTACGCGTCTGACGTTCAAAACCGAAATTGCGTTCGAATTGAACGAACACCCGCGCGTGGTGGGACCGCGCAAATATCGTTATCACTCGCCTTTGATTTCGGCGGAATGGTGTACGTTCACCAACTATCCCTGGGGGCGGGGACCGATCAACTTCGAATCGCCGCTCGAAGAGTCGCTTGCCATGGAGACCTATGCTACCTGGGCGCGGATGTTCGAGCTGCAAAAATATTATTCGTGGATTGTCGACCGCTTTCACATTTCCACTCAAGCCTATCAGAAGCAGACGTATAACAAGGATTATGATTTCCGCTGGCTGGAAGAACGTTTGCTGCCTCTGAACTTCCGCATTGTGTTTTGTACGCGTTCTCCAGAGAGTTTTGCAGCCGCGCGTGAGGAACGATTGAAGGTTTCAGGCAATCCCTCCCAATACAATGATCTCAGCCCATTCATCCGTGAGCAGGAATTGATGCGGGAATTAATCGCAAGATCGATGCTGCCAAGTTTGACCCTGGATATCTCAGATAACAATATCTCCAAGGCGGTGGAATGTGTTGCCGATTGGCTGGAAGCCTCCGGCGGATTGTACATGCCCGATTAGAGGCGTATAATAATTATTGGAAAGCGAGGTGTAATGAGAACTCGACGTAAATATTATCAGGATGAAATCCCGGAAGAAGTTCGCCAGCATATGCAAGCCGCCCGGGACGAAATGCGCGAGAGTATTAAAGCGTTTTTACCGCCGGGGTTCGTGGAACATCGCCGGAACGCCCGCAAGGAGATGCTGCTTGCCTGGCGTAGCCTGATCGACTCGGCACTGGAGCGAATGGACGAGAAGAAAGACGAAGAGACTCTTGTATGATCGAAAACTGTCCTGCTGAAGCAGGACAGTTTCTTTGAGCGGCAACACGGGCAGGAAGTAAATATGATCTACTTAATAGGCGGCGCCCCACGAGCAGGGAAAAGCATTCTTTGCCAGCAGTTTTCCTCCGAGCTAAGAATCGGGTGGATTTCCACGGATCTCATGATGGAACTTCTTAGGGTGAATGGCGATCCCGCGGTAAAAAATGAGTGGAATGCAGACCCGGCGGTGATCGCAGCCAGTGCCGAATGGTTCTACCCCTATCTGGAGCGATTTATCTGGGGTGTGAACTCATTAGCCGGAGATTATGTCATCGAAGGTGTTGATTTCCTCCCCGCCCAGGTATTGCAGCTATTGAACCAGTATCC
>JBKPQD010000145.1:0-3393 GCA_046733915.1 Chloroflexota bacterium | reverse complement strand
GTTGCGGTACTTGCCGAAAATTTCAAGCCCAAGCCCTGGACGGTGGAAGTCTACGGGCTGGTGAAAAAACCCAAGACATATAACATCGAGGATTTGCTGACCAAATTCACACAGGAGGAGCGCATCTATCGCCTGCGCTGCATTGAAGGCTGGAGCATGGTGATCCCGTGGACAGGTTTTACTCTGGCAAGCTTGTTGCAAGAGGTGGAACCTACTTCGGATGCAAAATTCGTACGCTTTGAAACCATCCTTCGCCATAGCGAGATGAAGGGTCAGGGAAATCGCTTGTATCCCTGGCCTTATGAAGAAGGATTGCGGCTTGACGAAGCGATGCACAATCTGACGATCCTCGCCACCGGTCTATATGGCATGTCGCTGCCGAATCAAGATGGTGCGCCGGTTCGGCTCGTTGTCCCGTGGAAATTCGGAATCAAATCCATAAAGGCGATCGTAAAAATCGAATTGACCGCCACGCAGCCGAACACATTTTGGAAGACAGTCGCCCCGAAGATCTATGGTTTCTATTCCAATGTAAATCCCCATGTAAACCATACGCCGTGGGAGCAGGCTACAGAGCGGCGAATCGGCGATCTCGAGCGCCGCCCCACGCTGATGTTTAATGGATATGCCGATCAAGTGGCGCACCTGTACGATGGCATGGATCTGGATCTGAGCTATTAAAGAAAACCCAGCGGTTTGGAAGAACTGCTGGGTTTGAATCAGAGGGGAGTTTCAGAGGTCTATAGATGTCGCGCGCTGCGCGGGTCGAACGCGTCCCGCAATCCGTCACCTAGCAGGTTGATACAGAGGATAATAAAAATGATAAAAAGGCTGGGAAAGACCCACATCCACCAAGCGCCGCGGATCAGGAAAGACTGCGCCTGTTGCATCATGTTGCCCCACGTAGATGTCGGCTGCTGAACACCGAGACCGAGGAAGGAAACATAAGCCTCGGTCAGGATAGCGCCCGCTAACCCTAGTGTAGCAGACACAATGATGGCACCCAGCGTATTCGGCACGAGATGGCTGAAGAAGATCCGCGAGTCGCTGGCACCCAGTGCTCGCGAGGCAGAGACGTAATCCAGTTCCTTAAGCGAAAGCACGTTGGCGCGCACAATACGGGCAAGGTACATCCACGATGTGATTCCAATCACCAAAATCACAATCCCGATACTACCGCTAAACGTGCGCCCCAGAATTACGACTTGTCCGACTTGTTTACCGATGAACTTTGCCAGCACAATCAGCAGGAATAGGGAGGGAATGGCAAGCATTGCTTCTGTAAAACGCATCAGAACGTTATCCACCCAGCCACCATAATACCCAGCGATGCCACCGACGACAGTACCAAGTGTAACTTCAAGGAATACAGCCAGGATCCCAATAAATAATGAGATTTGGCCGCCATAGATAATCCGATAGAAAACGTCTCGACCAACGCTGTCTGTCCCAAACCAGTGTACGTTGGAAGGAGCAGACAAACGATTATACAGATCTGTGTCATTCGCAAGATGCTCAGGAAAGACGATGGAGCCGCCAATAATAAATACCACGAGTAAGATGGTTCCGATGCCGCCCATCATTGCCATGCGATGCCTACGGAAGCGCCGCCAAATAAGCTGGGTGGGAGATAAAGCCCCTTTCGTTTCTTCCCTTACAAAGGATACTGCATCGAGCTGTTTTGGTTCACTGACATCAGGATTTAGGCTCATGAGATTTTCTCCTAGCTCAGGCGAATACGAGGATCTACAACCGTATAGAGCAGATCAACAATGATTGTAAAAAACACAACGCCTGTAGAAGTCAATAGCAGGACGCCCAGCACAACGGGATAATCTCCGCGTGAAGCATATTCCCAAAAGAGCCGTCCCATGCCGGGCCACGAGAAGACCGATTCGGTAACCAATGCACCTCCCATCAGGAAGGGAATATCGAGGCCAATGATCGTTACAAAGGGCAGGATCGCATTTCGGAGGGCATGCTTATACAGTGTGACCCGCTCGGTCAGGCCCTTGGCGCGCGCCGTGCGGATAAAATCTAGGCCCAGGATTTCGAGGATGCTGGAGCGCAGGAAGCGGGAATATCCGGCTGTCTGGATCGCCACCAGACAAAAAACAGGCAAAACCAAATGGCGTGCCATTTGAACTGGATCTTTAGGGCTCCAGATATCTGCGCCTGTTGGTAAATAGGGTAAGCCCCAAAGCTTGAACTTGACTGCAAAAATCCAAATGGAACCCAGCGCAATAAAGAAGATCGGCATGGAGTATCCAATGAACGACAAGGAGGTAATGAGATTATCTGTAAAGGAATATTGTTTGATTGCTGCGACCAGTCCCAGAAGCAGCGAGACGACAATAATAAAAACCTCGGCTGTACCCATCAAGATCAACGTCATCGGCAGACGTTGTTTGATCATCTTGAGCACAGGTTGATGCGAGAAAAAGGAGGAACCCAGATTGCCTTGTAGAGCCAAACCCAGCCATTTGACGTATTGGACCGGTACAGGTTGATCGAGGCCTAAACTGTGTCGTAAAGCTTCACGATCCGCGGCTGTCATACCTTGCTTGGTGGCATACTGCGACATTGGATCTGATGAGTAATGTGTTAACATGAAACACAGCAGGGTAATAATAAATAGAATGAATATAGCCTGGAAAAGTCGGCGCACAAGGTATGACCACATAACGCACTCCTTTCACTGTATTGATGAAACGGCGTTCTCACAGATTTTACACATTTCGATTTCTAGCCACGTGATATCTACATTAGAAAGCACAAGTAAAAATAAAACTAAGGTTTCAGGTCTGTCAAATTTAGCGATAGCCCTGCGGCGCTTCAAGCGCCGCAGGGCTATTTACCAATTAACTCACGATCTTATTGATTCACATCAAACATTTCAGCATCCCAGAAGGCATTGGCGTAGCCTGAGCTGGGCGGGAAGACCAAACGATCGTTATATGCGTAGACGTTCGCGCGTGCATACAACGGAACCATCAGCACATTGTCGTACATGTATTGCTGAATCTTATCGTAGACTTGCTTACGAGTCGCAATGTCTGCGCTCGCCAGACCTTCGTCCCACATTGCATCCAGCTTGGGGTCGCAGATGTGGTAGTTGTTTGCACCGCTCGGGTTATCTTTGCTTGTCACGTCTGCGCAGTCCCAGTTGCTCTTGGCATCCGGGTCTGGATAGTAACCGGTGGTGAAGATCGCCATATCGAACTTGCCGAGTGGCATATCCGCGCCTTCGGTGTAGGAACCAAAGAAGGTGCCGGCCGGAAGATGGTTTGGCTTGATATCAATACCGACCTTCTTCAGGTCCGCTTGAATGGCCAGGACATCGTCGATGCGCCGCTGAGCGTTGGTGGTCTCGATGCCCAGCGAGAATTTGAC
>JBKPQD010000144.1:0-3606 GCA_046733915.1 Chloroflexota bacterium | reverse complement strand
TGACTACATTGATCGAGGCAACATGTAGATGATTGCCTTCAGTCGGTGGGTGTACTAAAGGTAGATGCATGTGTGCCAGCCTCCGTATTGGATAGCAATCAAAGAAATATTTACCCGCGGGCTGAAGAAGAAAGTAGGAATCCATGGATGATCTGAAGTATGCTTTGCTTGTGGAGGTGCTCGGCCGTTGGGAAGCAGATATTATTGAGAATTTCCTCAGGGCCGAGGGGATCGATGTCGTTCTGATCCAACAATCCCTTTCCGATTTATTCACACCCACGTTTGCCCCTGTTAAAATTTACGTAGCGAAGGAAGATCTTGACGCGGCAAAAGGTCTTTTGGAAAGCTACAACGCAAATTCAAATTGACGCCCAGGAGAAATTAAGTATGGCGAATAAAAAGAAAATTGAAGAAAGACAATCTGTGCTAAGGAAGAGGCAAACAGAGCGAAGCATTCAGATTGCCGGCGGAGTGATCGTGGCATTGCTCGCACTCGGCATCCTATGGCTGGCATTTCGCGGAAATAGCTCCAAGGAGGCGCTGTCCCCCGAAGGTAGCTCCGGCAAACATTACAATGCCTATCCACCCATGACAATCGACGCGACCAAGAAATATTTTGCCACATTTAAGATGGCAAAAGGCGGTGAATTTAAGATTCAGCTCTTTCCTGATAAGGCTCCGAAAACCGTCAATAGTTTTGTCTTTCTGGCACGTGATGGTTACTATAATGGCACCACGTTTCACCGTGTGCTGGAAGGATTTATGGCACAGGGTGGAGATCCAACAGGCACGGGCGGGGGTGGTCCCGGTTACGAATTCGAAAATGAAGATAGCGACCTGACATTCGATAAGCCAGGCGTTGTTGCCATGGCGAATGCCGGTCGCGATACCAACGGCAGCCAATTCTTCATTACCTTTGTTCCCGCTCCGCAGCTGAATGGCGGATATACCATCTTTGGTCAGGTGATCGAAGGAATGGATGTGGTCAACGGCATCACCCGTCGGGATCCTGATACAAATCCGACTTTTGAGGGCGATACGATTGAATCAATAACGATCACGGAAGAATAGTTCAAACGGCGCTAAGTGAAAATCCTCCAGATTTCGAGGAGGATTTTATTTGGGCTACAAAATTTCAATCCATGAAGTCATCGGCTGCCTTTCTATCACCGCAGTTGTCATAGGGAATTGAGGCGGCTTTTCCAGGTGCTTCTTTACTTTGTCCAGCTCTGCTGAGCGTACCAGCGGTCACTCTCTTTTCTTGGCGCTGTTAGCCGAATTCACGCGGACGCGGTTACTCGCTAGGTGCCTTCGAAAGCTTCAGAGACCAGGTGAAATCCGATTGTGCCAGGGCAAACGCTGTTCCTGCTAGAATAAAGAATCCAAACAAGCCCACAGTCGATTGGGTTCCCCATGGATGCACCAGAATGGGTGGAATGAGCGAACAAATTGCCAGTACTTGGACGATCCATCTTTTGTCTTGGAGCAGTAACAATACATTCGGCAGTAGCGGCGTGATGGAAAAAATCCATGTGATAGGCAGAACTAAGACGGCAAGGAACGCGTACAGATTCCATTCCTCAGTGGACAATTCTTCGGCTGATGCTTGGCGATACTTTTTGTATGCGAGCACCAGCACCAGCAATATCACGATTACAGTGACGAATAGTCCTGCCAACCCAATCCTCCTAGATAAGAAGAATAGAAATGAGCCATTATCCCAGCGCTGAATGATCTCGGTTGCATTCAACCGGTTGCTTATAAGATAACGAAGTAATGCTTTTGGGGAAAGCAAAAGTAAAACCACCAGGGCCGTCAGCCAGGATAAGCCGAAGCCCTTTACTGCATCTACATTACGACGGAGCATAAAGGGAAGAAGGAGCATAGCAGGTACTAATTTTGTGAACGAGGCAATTCCGATGAACACACCTGAAACAAGGGGACGCTCATTTCGATAGTGATAGGCCATGGCCAGTCCAAACAGCCACACGATCGTGATCTGATCAAACGACGTAGCAATCGGTGGCCAAAATAGCACAACGGCGGTTACGAGAAATGCCCAATCCCAGGAGTATCCACAGGCAAATCGCAAACTTACACATAAAGCAATGAGCATCAGCCACGCCCAAGCCATGGATGAAATCGGCCAGGGTAGAAACGCTACGGGAGCTACAAGCAAAAAAGCGGTGGGCGGGTGAGTCGAAGAAAAGTCCGCGTTCCATTCGACGCCAATTGTCTTCAAAGCAGGCTTTAAGCGTGCGTAGGGATCCTGATTCGTCATCAGAGCTCGGAAGCCATAAATATCCTGTGCGACATCGGCATAGGGCGCCTGGCCCTTTAAAGTCATGGATGTGTGACGGAGAATATCTACATAGGAATCATAGCCCGTTGTGGGAGGCAACAGAAGAATAATGATAATCAAAAGGATGGCGAGCACAACGCGGAGTTTGCACATATTATCTGGTAAGCAAGGGAGCCATTTTAAGTCGTAGTCATTTAAGAACTGGCTGGTCTGCCCAATGGTTGCTCAACAGCCACGGTATGGTGAAGGCCAGCGAGAACAGGATAGCATATAAACCGATTTCTTTTTTGCTACGATCATCCGGACGCATGGATGCATACAAATAGCCTACTGTGACTGTGAGGGGTAGGGCGGCTGGCGCAAACAGATCCCAATCCATGAGCCTGTCCAGTTTTTGATTGAAAAATAGAGCAAAGAAAACGAAGGAAAGCGAATTGATGATCAGGAACAAGGCAAGGGGATCTCGGTGGAAGCTGAGTTTTGTTCGAATTAAGTCAATGGCGATCACCCAGATTCCCAGCGGCAAGATCAAGAGGTAGGTCTGAATGACATCCCGCACGTGTCTGTACTCCAACGCCTGTCGAACAGGCAAAAACACGCTCCTGTCATCACCGAATTGGTTAAAGCCAATGGCTATCTGCGGCGCGCCTAGAAGGCGGCAAAGGATATAAAAACCTGTCAGAAAAGCCAGGCTGGGCAGGGCGGCAAGGAAAATATTCTTCCACGGTTCTCGCGGCATCCGGAGGAACGGTAGGCTTACCAGAGCCGGAAGGAGAAAAATTGCCAGCGGGTGCGCTGCAGTGGCGACGGAGGCAAGCAAGCCCGCAACGGACAAGGGAGCCGCGCCTTTCAGATATTGCACGCCCGCAAGCATAAACAATAGGATCATCAAGGTTACGAGGGTATAGTTCTCCACATGCCCAAAAAATAACTGTACTGCACCCATCGATAGCGTGAAGACAAAAATGAAAAGGCGGTTATACAAGGTCTGCCCCAGCTGGGCAGAAAAACGGAACAAGGCTGCTACAAATGTGCCGCCGGCCAGGCAACTCATCAAGGCTATGCTTTGCGCCGCCTCCCAATTTCCCAGTCTATGGAATGTATTATAAAACAGCACAGCGAAAAGACGATCCAGTGGCTCTTTCCAAAAAAAACTGCCGAGGGGTTTGACAGTATGTTCACCTTCTAGGATCTGAATGGTGCTGACCGCATCCCCCCAGTATCTCTGTTCTCGCAGCAACCAAAAGAGGCTGAACGAGATCACAAATATTCCGCACAACAGGATAAACGGCTGAATCCTGTAT
>JBKPQD010000143.1:0-4713 GCA_046733915.1 Chloroflexota bacterium | reverse complement strand
CCAGTGGCGGTGATTATTTCCATCCCCGCCACTGCCGCGGCCAGATTTTTATTGTGATCTCCGGATCCGTGTGTTGCCGTCGCGCACGCCCCCGCGATAGAAATATGTGGCAGGGATGCCAAGTTATGGAGTGCAAAACCTTGCCGATCGAGCCAGCGACACAGTTCTCCATAGCGGACCCCTGCCTCCACGGTCACCGTGCCGCGTTCGCGATCTACTTCGAGAATCTTATCGAAGCGCCTAAGCGAGATCAGGTCGCCGGGCGAGTCGGCAACCGCATTGAACGAATGCCGCGTTCCCAGTGCCTTGAGCTTTTGGCTGCGATGAACAATTTCCTGGACCTGCTCAATTGTCTCAGGCTCATAAATTTGCCTTGCCCCGTAGGAATAATTTCCCGCCCAATTGCTAAGGTTTTGAATTGTTTTCATGCGATTATGCAACACTCCGCTTTGCAGAACCAATCGGCCATCCAGGAAAACCTAAATTGAATCCGCTCACGAGGATCAATCCTTTCAAGAGGCAAATCAGCGTAAAGCCAATGTACTCTCGTCGCCTCAACATGCACGATGATCTCTGTAGCACCTGTATCAAAGAGACATTACTCATCGATCGCGACCACTTTAGCCGCCCAGGGACAATAACGATCAGATGTGATCAGTCCTTTTTCCACGTCAGATGGCCGACCATCGCATACCTCGGTGGTCAGATCCGCAAACTCCACAGAGTCCGGGTCGATGTGCCAGCTGTAGCCTGTGTTTACATCAGGATCGCCGCGGACGACGACGCCATTCGGGATGTTCGGTGCCTCTTCGCCTGCCAGAAGTTTCTGAGCGATTTCAATATCCGCGGGGTCGATCAGGCGAATTTTATATTGCTCATCCGCAACCTGGATTGTGACCACTACACCCGCTGGGCCAGGTGTGGAAGTTGCTGCACTTGCGCAAGAAGTGAGTAACACCAGGCTCAACATGATGAAAATCAATCGAGAACACCGATTCACAGGCAAACCTTCCTCTTGGCTCCCAAGCTAATTTTGAAACCTATGTTAATTAAAGTAATAAAAGCGCGTGCGTGGATATCACGGAGGAACACATTCATATTATTCTCCTAATAGCCATTGGCCGAAAAAGTTAACCAGTCGTCGTTGATAGCGGCGCGGATTATCCAAATAAATAGCAAGATGTGGTGCATCTTCCGCCAGCCATAAATAGCGCGGTTCCTTGGCGGCATTGAATAACTTTTCCCCAGCATCGGGCGGCGCGACGATGTCCGCGTGGCTGTGGACAATATACACCGGTCGTGGACTAATCTTAGCAATATCATCCAGCGGGTTCACCTCATCAAAGTTGATACCTGTTTGTTCTTGTGCGATGAATCTAACGAGGGAATTGATGAATGGGTAGGGAACGAGGAAATCAAATTCGTCGTTCAGTGAGTCAAAGGAGCTATCCACAAAGAGCGCATTAATCTGCGGATATTGCGCGGTGGCGCGAATCAAAGTTGCTGCGCCCATGGAGCCGCCCCAGGCGCCAATATGCTTTACATCCGGTTGAGCGAGTGCATAATCCAGCGCGGCTTTAACGTCGAGGACTTCGAGGTAGCCAATTGTGGAAATGTCGCCGTCGCTTTCGCCGTGCGCCCGCGCATCCCAAGCAAGGACGCCATATCCCTTTTTCGCGAGCATTTCATAAACCCATTCGGGGCGATTATCACCGTATCCGTGTGCAAGGAGAATCACCGCGCCATTCTTAGGAGGTGTGTACCAGGCGGACAGCCGTATTCCATCTTCTGTCATCAGGTTCACGGGCTGATACGAAACCTTATATTTCCTGAGTGTATTGCCCGGTGGAATCAGCCGCGGCGGATGCAGTGCATTCTGTACCTCGGCAACACTGAAAATGATCAGCAATCCGAATAATCCAATCAGTGCTTTGGCGGTCCAGCCGAATACGGATCGAAAGGTGAAATTCGAGAGGAACGGTTTCATAGTCTCTGAGAACCCTGACTCGTCAAGTCTTGCTTAAAAATTGTCTTTTCGATCACTTCGTTCTGCGCGCCATTTCTTCAATATCTTTTTGAACCACTCGGGAGCGTTGGCTTCAAACTCCCTGAGCTCGTCTTCGGATAGGGGAGTTTTCTTACGATTTGCCTCGTCTGCCTTGCGGAGTTGCTCGGTGAGCGGTGGTACATCCCAGGCTTGCCTTTCTTCATCGGTTGTGGATGGATCGATATCCCAGAGTCGATCCTGTCTGCCATCATAGATGTAATTTGTCCCATATTTTTGTGGTTTACCTTGATACATTTGCCATCGGTCATAACTAGCGGCTGTCAGCCAGCGTGCGGGCCGGTAACCTAGCTCGCTCGAGCGAAGCGCCAACCGATAAGCATTCTCAGCATCTTCTGGTGTGTCCCCATGATTCATGATCCACGCTGCATGGTAAAAATCTTCTGCAGAAGACAGTTCTTCTTGAGAGACAATCTCCATCACACGTTGGCGACGCTGCCGGTCTCGGGCACGCATCGCTTTATACTCAGGAGTATTCAACTTAGCTTGATTAGCGTGCTCCGTCCGATCCGATTGATATAAAGAAAGGAGTTCCTGATTCATCGACATAGACCTACACTTTGTATTGCTCCCACAGGGTGTTATGGCTTCCGATGCGGAAGCGGGACTCTGTGCCAGCCAGAATGGCTTCCCAGTCAATCATTTCCGCCAACTCTTGCCCGTATTCCAATAGCCGGCCGATTGTCCGGGTATCGTCCAAGCCTATATTTTCTCGTAATTCCGTATCAATTCGATAAAAGAGCATCTGAGGAAAATGCCGTTGGGTGATCTCGGTCTGTTGTTCGCCGGGGGATTCCAGCAACTCATCCAACACCCATTCCAACCAGCCACCGATCCAGCTTGGTTTCCTTCGATGTTTGAACCTGCCGGTTCCCAAAGAAACAGTAATAGTTTCCTCCGGCGAGTACCCGGGGGTGTAATCGAAGGCTTCGATACATGCCTGGTAAACCGGATTCCCGGTGACGCCCACAGCGCCATCCACCAAAGTCCCGACACGTTCACAGGTAAGAGGCGTGGAATTCTCGGTGATGGTCCAAGGCTGAAAGTAAGTTGGTGCCGCAGCGGAGGCGGTTGTGCAATCCACAATGCCCAGGCGACCGGTACAGCTCGAGTTTTTTGGATTATCCCGTACAAAATACCAGGGCATCCCATCGGAAATGCGTTTGGCTGACAGAAGCACGTCAATAGGGGAATCGTTCAAGGTCCATAACTGTGCGGGATCGACTGCTTCAGCAATTAGATCATGAAGTACTTGCGTAGAGTACATGTAGCCGAAAAGAGTCCGTTTCAGCATTGTCCACGGATAACGGGCGAATATTTCTCGGGTTCGGTTGACATAAAAATCGAGGATGCGCGTGGCAGGAACACCCGCAGCAATAGCAGTGGCGATAATCGCACCTGTCGACGTACCTGCGACAAACGAAAAGATGTCACGAGTAAGCCTTCCGGTTGTTTTTTCAAGTTTAACTAGAGCGACGGCTGGGATGATGCCGCGTAGACCGCCGCTGTCGATCGATAAAAGATACCGTCGAGGCACTGTACCTCCTTGGTTTATGATCACCAGGGATTATTTTCGTCTCCAGGAAACCCGCGAAACATTCCATCCTCCTCAACAGCATCGGCGAACTCTTCAAAGTCCATATTTGCAATCGATAAATTGTTCTCAATGCCCTGTATTTGCTGCGGGAGGGCGCGGAACTCGCGTGTCGGTTTGTCGAATAGATCAATCACAAGGAGAGGATGTTCGGGGTTTGAGATGGTCGTCCGGTCAGCAACGATGATGAAGCCATGTTTATAGTCTGCAGGAAGCAGTTTCAGGAGCTGGTTCTCGGTGAGGTTGGCGAATTCTGGGTCATCAATGAACTCGACGTAGGCCCGGAATTGCAATCCGCCGACAGGCTTCTGAATTTCGGCGCGGATTTCGTCCCACGTGGCTTGATCGGAAAAATCGGTGCGCAGAACGGGCACATTTTCAGGGTCGGGAATTGGCTTCATAAGATCTTCTTTACCTCAGACGAAAGACAACATCAACGGATGCGCTCCAGGGCCATTTTCAAATGAAGAGTTGACTGATTCACTTTCGTCGTGTGCATTTCCATTTCGTAGCGCAAGGTATCCCCTTCAAGCTCAAATGTGCGCGTGGACGATACCATGCGTGGATCATTATTGATGACCTTGCTTACAAAATGGATTCGAGATTTGTCGTTATGTGATTCAACGTTGCCGATCAGCACTTCATTACGCCCGCCGACTTGGATGTTGACTAATTGCAAATCCCCGTTTTCGAGGATGCTTATAAACCCACTCTCCCAATGCGAGGGAAGATATTGAGTTTGCCCATCATACAGTTTTTGTGTGCGCTGCTCGTATGCTAAATTTCTCTCATCACGACGCGTGAAGACAAGCGTTTCATGAAAGTTGAAGGAAGTCACGCCGGGAAACTGTCCGCGCCCGTTGCCTGTCCAAGTGCCTTGGAGCAGGTCAAGGACATCGCGGGTAGTCGATTGATCGCCCATCGTATTATTTTACGACAAGACTGCGATTAGACATCAATTTCCCACTTAATCTCGGGGCGAATTGCACTCTTCGACGATCCGCCCCGATAGGTGTCAGGCACTATAAATCCTTCTCATAACCTTCCGGCAGCC
>JBKPQD010000142.1:0-1858 GCA_046733915.1 Chloroflexota bacterium | reverse complement strand
GCGCGCGGCATCTGTGCACCCGTCGGGGAAACATCTGCCGAGGTGTTATAGGATTCGGTTTGATTCTTCCAGGAACCATCAGGGTTGATATAGCGACTTGCAAAATGCGCGTTCATCGAGCGGCCGCCTGTATTCGATTCGTAATTAATATCCGCATGGGCATAAAGTTGCGCAAAAAATTCCTGGATATTCATAATCCCCAGCATGAACATCCAGGTCTGGTCACGATAATATCCTGAGCGCCAATCACCCTTTTGAAATGCACGCGCAATGGCGATATTGGCAAGCTCTTTTCCATCGCCGAAAATCCCGAATTTTGCCTTGCCACTTAAAACTTCACGTCTACCGATAAGACTCGCCTGCCTGCTTTGATAGGCAAGGCGATAATCGTTAACGATCTCTTCTTTATCGAGGGGAAGTGCCACAGTACCCTTGGTCTTGGGCATGTATTTCTCTCTCCTGAAATTAGGTATGCGAGATTATAACAAATGGCTTGATGCGCTAGAGGCGACCATCACAGCCACCTACTTTAAAGGCGTTTTGGTGCCTGAAGTTCTTACAGGAATAAGAGCTCGCACAATGTGCTACACGTAGTTTCCCCCGTGTCATTCGCTCATCAGAGGATACTGTGGCGGATTCAACTTGTTTTTATCATTGTAAAGAATCTTCGCATGGATTATAAAATGCACATGAGCTTCCAAACCGTTCAAAATCAAATTCCGCCCGATACGATCGATCTTGGCCTCGGGGACCCAAATTCATCGCTCTTTCCCGTGGGTGCGCTTCAGCGCGCAGCCGAGGAACGATTCAAGCACACGGATACATCGTTCCTACAATACGGCGTCGAACAGGGCGATGGATATTTCCGCCTTGCGCTCGCTGAATTTCTGAGTCGAAACTACGGGTTGCCGGTGGAACTCGAAAGTATCTTCATCACTGCGGGCGTGTCCTCCGCTTTGGATCTGCTGTGCACGCTCTTCACGCAGGCGGGCGACACGATATTTGTGGAGGAGCCGACTTATTTTCTGGCACCCAAGATTTTTGCTGATCACCATTTGACGATTGTTCCGATTTCAACGGATGAAAATGGATTGGTGATTGAGGCGCTCAAAGAAAAGCTGACGAATCATAAACCCAAATTTCTTTACACCATTCCCATTCATCATAATCCTACGGGGACCACACTAATAGAAACGCGTCGGGCGCAATTGATCGAGCTTGCTCAACAATGCGATTTCTTCATCCTCGCTGACGAAGTGTACCAACTACTCAGTTATGAGGAAAACCCACCCAAACCTTTTGCGTCGCACATGGCTATTCACAATGTCATCTCGCTGGGATCGTTCTCAAAAATTCTAGCACCGGGGCTGCGCCTGGGATGGATTCAAACACATCCACAAAATATAATGCGTCTCGTCGCAAGTGGATTGCTCGACAGTGGGGGTGGGATGAATCCGTTCGCGTCAGCAATTGTGCGCGGCGTCTTAGAAGCGGGTGACTTGGATAAACACTTGCAAACGCTTATTGAAACCTATCGGCCACGTTTGAAAAACATGGATGCCCTCCTTCGAGAGCATCTCACCAATGTAACGTACACGGTTCCCGCAGGTGGATATTTCTTTTGGTTGCGCCTGCCAGAACACCTCAGCGCTCTAGACTTGCGTCAACAAGCCAAAGTATTGAAGATCGACATACGACCGGGAACCTTATTTTCCACTCAGAATGGCTTCCAAAATTTTGTGCGGTTATGTTTTGCGCATTATGACGAGGCGCATGCCGAACTGGGGATTTTGCGCCTGAAAGAATGCTTGGCAGCAATCTAGAGAACCATTGCAATCATATATTCGAGCGATGTTCA
>JBKPQD010000141.1:0-5069 GCA_046733915.1 Chloroflexota bacterium | reverse complement strand
TCTTGAGGTCATGTTATTTCGTGCGATCCAAGAATTATTGGGGAACGCAGCACGCCATAGTCAGGCGACCCTCGTGAAAATCATGCTGGATCTGGGCGAAGACCGCGTGCGGGTCAGTGTGGACGATAATGGCCGGGGCTTTGACCAAGACTCCATCCTGCAAAGTAATAACCTCGGCCTGAAATTGATCCGTGAGCGCGCCGAAATGCTGGGAGGTAGTTTCGAGATTGATAGTAATATCGGAAAAGGAACGCGCGTATCTTTTGCGGTGCCAGCGCATTCCTAATCAAATTTGCAAGATTGTTAACCTCAAATAACAGGACTGCAAACGAAATTTCACGTACCATGCTTGCAGGTTTTAAAGGTTTAAGTAAAATATAAATAGCCTAAGGATGGTCCTTAGAAATCATTTTTTTTCAGAAAGGGATTACTACTATGTTATTCGCTCCAAAAGAAAAAGGTCAAGGTTTGGTTGAGTATGCGATTATTCTCGCCCTTGTGGCCATCGTCGTGATTGCTGTTATGCGTTTGCTCGGACCCAAGATCGGCAACACGTTCAGCACCATCGCCAGCTCCTTGCCGTAAAGTGTCTTTGTAACGTTTTACTGGGCTCTGTCGTCTTGACAGAGCCCTACTTTTTTCATCATTTTGCTATTATTGAAGTAGGTTAATACTGTATAATGCTCATATCTAGGCTCCTGCCCGCGTGGCAGAGAAGGTAAGAGAGGAGACATATTCTATGCGTCGTGGACGAATTCTCATATTCCTTGTTCTCATTGTTGTGGTTGCTCTCGGATTGCTAGCTCTTTTGTATTTCCAGTTTGGTAGAACAGCCGCACCGCAGCCGACAACACAAACAGTGCTGACAGATGTTTTCTATGCTGCTCAAAATATCCCGCAAGGAACAACAATAACCCGGGAGATGCTTGGTACATTCTCTATTCCACCGGAAAACGTTGCAGAAGTTATGTTCACTGCAAGTGAGGAAAATGCCCTGGTCGGTCAAACGGCACGCCTCACCTTAGACCAAGGAACGCTGATTACTTCGTCCATGGTTGGTTCTGGTCCCGTTGAAATTTCCGGTCCATCTTGGGCCGTCCAAATTCCAACCGGAATGGTGGCGGCTACCATTCCAACAACTCGGCTTGCTCTGGGTGGTTATGCAGTCAATGACGGCGCCCATGTCAATGTCAATGCCTGTATGTTGTTTGTGGATGTAGACCCGGCATTTCAAACTGTGCTTCCCAACTTTACTTCCGTTTTGACAGGTACGGGATTCAAAGAGGGAGAACTGCCCGTCTTATCCGTGGCCGCGACCACCGGGGAACTGCCTTCCCGGCAGGGACGTATCGAGTTGGATCCTACTCTTCAGCAACCCTTCTATACGGTTCCATCCGAAAACCAAAGGCCGCGCCTGGTCTGTCAGATGATTTTGCAAGATGTTGTTGTGATGAAGCTGGGAAACTTTGGGCTTCAACAAACAGTTTCTACCGAGCCAAATGCCACGCCTTCCCCTGCGCAAGCACAACAGCAGGCTTCGCCTGATATCGTGACACTGATGGTCACTCCACAAGACTCCATCTCCTTGAATTACTTCGTTTATAGTGGCGCGACGTTAAGTATGACCCTTCGCAATCCTAACGACACTTCTCGCTTTGCAGCGGAATCCGCTACATTGACAAGCCTTCTCACTCAATACAATATTTCACTGCCGTCTAAGCTGCCATATGCTTCGCAGCCTCGGATTGATGTCTTGACACCCCCCTTGCTGCCAAATGATGTGGTAACAGTCCAGCCGCAACAGTAGCACCAAATTCAATTTCTAGAGGTATTAACCCAGTATGCCGGTCGGCGATAAAATTAGAGTCGTAATCGTTGATGATGTTTCCGAGACCCGGGAAAATGTACGGAAACTATTACAGTTTGAATCCGACGTGGATGTTGTGGGTTTGGCCCGCACAGGCACGGAAGCCATCCAGATCACGCAGGAGTTAAATCCAGATGTAGTGCTAATGGATATTAACATGCCGGATATGGATGGTATTTCTGCAACGGAGGCGATCCGAGCCAAACAACCTGCCGTACAGGTTGTGATCCTTTCGGTTCAAAGCGATCAAAATTATATGCGTCGGGCAATGCTAGCCGGTGCCCGTGACTTCTTAACCAAGCCTCCGATGGGCGATGAGCTGATTTCTGCAATTCGCCGGGCGGGAGCGATGGCGCAGTCGGAACGGTCAAAAAGCATACCTGTACAAGCACTTCCTGTTGCGGGAAATATCGGCATGCTCGCACCTGGGTTTGGTGCTCCCAAAGGCAAGATTATTACTGTATATAGTCCCAAGGGCGGCGCTGGCTGTACGACGTTGGCAGTCAATCTGGCGCTTACGCTCCACAATGAAGACACTCGTGTGGCTCTTGTAGATGGAAATCTTCAATTCGGTGATGTAGCTGTCTTCATGAACGAACAAGGTAAGAACACAATTATTGATCTTGCACCGCGCGCGGAGGAATTGGACCCGGAGATTGTCGAAGAGGTGATGTTAAAGCATGCGGCATCCGGACTGCATATCCTTGCAGCGCCTGGCCGCCCCGAGTATGCGGAGAAAGTCTCCAGTGGACAATTCACGCGCGTGCTCGAATATCTAAGCCAGATTTATTCCTACGTCGTGGTTGATACAACATCGCATCTTAACGATGTTACTCTGGCAGCAATTGATGTTAGTGATGTGTTGGTGTTGGTAACTACACAGGATATTCCATCCATTAAGAATTGCCGTCTCTTTCTCGATTTGTCACAGACAATGGGCATGGAGAGAGAGCGTATCCTTTTCGCGATGAATCGCTACGATAAGAGGATTAACATTACGCCGGAACGAGTTGCCGAGAACCTCAAGCAGGAGGTTTCTTCCGTTATTCCTTTAGACGAGGCGACTGTCATGAAAGCAGTCAACCGCGGTGTTCCCTTTGTATTGGAAAGCAAAAACCAACCTGCCTCACGCGGAATATTTTCTCTTGCAGAAAGTCTTCGTGCTCGTATCGCTGCTCAAGAAACTGCGCAAGAACCGAGTCGAGTGAACAAGCGCTAGTCATTTATCAGTAGTCTAATAGATTACCAGGAGATTTAGAAAGATGTCTCTCTTAAAGCGTATTGAACAAGGTCATAGTGGAAACTCTTCCGGGCAGTCGTCCTCCGATAATCAGAGCGGGGAGGGATCACGGTTATCATCATTACAGGCGCGCCGTGTAAATGCACCGATCACATCGCCGCAGGCAGGCTCTTACTTCGATCTCAAAACACGGGTGCAAAATAAGTTGCTTTCTGAGCTTGATCCCTCGATGGATGTGACACGAACGGATGAAGTGCGTCGCACGATTCAGGATTTGTTTGAGCAAATCCTTGCAGAGGAGAATATTGTCCTATCACGCCCTGAGAGAGCGCGTTTATTTGAACAGATCGCTGCAGAAATTCTTGGATTTGGTCCTTTACAGCCGCTTCTCGAAGATGACACTATCACCGAAATCATGGTCAATGGCCCCAAAAACGTTTATGTGGAAAGAAAGGGTAAACTGCATCGCGTGCCCGTGACCTTCGAAAATAACGATCACGTCATGCGTATTATTGACCGCATCGTTGCCCCCCTGGGAAGGCGTATCGATGAATCCAGCCCCTATGTGGATGCACGCTTACAGGATGGCTCCCGTGTCAACGCAGTCATTCCACCGATCTCGTTAGTAGGCCCCACACTGACCATCCGAAAATTTTCAAAGAACCCAATTACGGTCGAACAACTGATCCAATTCGGATCTATTAGCCCAGAGGCGATCCAGTTCTTGAAGGCATGCGTGGAAGCACGTTTGAACATCCTCATCTCCGGCGGGACCGGTTCCGGAAAGACAACTCTCCTGAATGTTATGTCGGGTTTTATCCCCGGCGATGAACGAATCATTACGATTGAGAACGCCGCAGAACTGCAATTGCGGCAGGAACATGTAGTTACTTTGGAATCTCGCCCGCCGAATATCGAAGGACGTGGTGAAATCACCATTCGGGATCTTGTGATTAACTCTCTTCGTATGCGTCCGGAGCGGATTATTGTCGGAGAGTGCCGTGGTGGCGAGACGCTGGATATGCTTCAAGCGATGAATACAGGTCATGACGGTTCCATGACTACGGCACACGCCAACAGTCCACGCGATGCACTTGCACGTGTGGAAACCATGTGCCTGATGGCCGGGATGGACCTCCCGGTTCGTGCGATTCGTGAACAGGTGGCAAGCGCCATTGATCTAATTGTCCAACAGGAGCGCATGCGTGATGGTACCCGTAAGGTTACGACGGTCACGGAGGTAAGTGGCATGGAAGGGGAGGTCGTTACCATGACTGATATATTCGTTTTTGAGCAGACAGGTATGGAAAACGGCAAAATTGTTGGGCGTTTGCGCCCCACGGGATTGCGTCCGAAATTTATGGACAAGATTGAAACAGCCGGGATCAATCTTCCTCCTTCCATCTTCGGAATTGGTGAGCGTCGCCGCTATTAAAAAAGGATTGGCAGGTAATCCAATATGAATCCAATGTTTTTGATCATCGGGGGTGTTATCATTCTGATCCTTTTAATCATCGGAGTAATCGTCACGGTTACCAGCGAGCGCTCGCTGGTTGAAGAACGTCTGGGGCGCTATCTCGAAGACGACAAGGCGCAAGACGCAGGTAAAGAAGCTGGGCGCAGCCTCGCAACAGAATGGTTAAACCGAAGAGTTGCCAATTCTTCCATGGGGGATCGCATCGCCCGAGAGCTTGCCCGGGCAGACTTGAAATTCAAGGTCGCTGAATACTTTGCGTTAGTATTCATGTCCACTTTTGTGACAGCGCTCCTGGCTTACTTGATTCAGCCGCAAATCGCCTCTGTGTTAATTGGAGCAGTCATCGGCTTTTTTATTCCTCGCTTCTATGTGAGACGGCAGCAAAACGTCCGTCTCGTGAAGTTTAACGATCAATTGTCTGACATGCTTAATCTTATGGTCAATGGTCTGCGGGCAGGATATTCGACTATGCAGGCTCTAGAAGC
>JBKPQD010000140.1:0-3358 GCA_046733915.1 Chloroflexota bacterium | reverse complement strand
ATATATCCTCACGCGAGGCGAGCAGCTTTTTTACCTGACTATCTGTTTTAGGGACAAACTCAATTACCAGCCACCGACTGGTTTCGGCAAAAAAATCCGCCAGTTGAGAGAGCGGTACATTGTTCGAAATCGCCAGATGGTGGATCACTGCCAAAGCCAATGCTAGGTCCACCGGACCGCGGCCCCCAAATGCGTCGCGTTCGCGATTCGCCCAGCCAAGCGCTGGACTCGGATTCGTAAGATCAAGCAAAAGCGGTAGGAGCCTTTCGTTCTTTTCTGCCTTGACCTGACGATAATTTTGCTCCACGGCGGCAGGATCGATATCGAACGAAATTACATAGGAACCGGCATCGCTCGCGACGCGGCTAAAGACTCCGTTATTGGCACCCAAATCCCAAACCTGTGCCGGATGAAGGCGATTGGTCCACTCCCGCACGAGATGTTTCTTATGCTCGAAGGCAGCATCCGAATAATTGGTGATATCGTAATAATTTCCCCATTCCGTACCACCGGGTTTCCACTCCAGTTTGCGAACGGTAGCTTCGAGGCTTTCGATTAAGCCGGTTAGTGCCTGCTTGCTCATCGAGCCACCCCGCGATTTAACCGCTTCCCCCGCATATCGTTTTTGCGCGCCTGCATGCATGTGGATATGAGCCAACAAGCCAAAATGGAGACGTGAGCTCGCCGGCAACAATTGACTCGCCAGATCGAGCGGCACGCCGTCAATATACACACGCAGCAATTGGCTCAGGCGCACATCTTTCAATGCCATCAAGGCGAGCGGCGCCAGGAAATGCTGGCAGAACTGGCGGTAGGCGACCCACGGCTGACCCTCTTTGTAGGTCTCAAACGAGAGTGTATCGATCAATGTCGCCCTGCCACGCACAAACTGGATGTTGTAGGCGCTCGCATCCTTCAATGACATTCCCACTTTCAGGGCGCGCTTCTGAATGGACAGGGTTGTCAGCGCGGAATCTTTCAATTCCCCGAATGACCATTCATAAGGATAGGAAATGAACGGCACGCGTTCTGGCTGAATGACTTTGTAATATGTATCGGCTTCCGCTGGCAGTACATCCACTTCGACGTGGGGAACCAATAACCCACCCTTGATCAGCTTGTCATACAAGCCGGACTCCATCAGACGAAGGTATTCTTGCTCGTACTTGCGATTGATCTGTCGGTAGAGGACACCGTCACGAGAAAACAGGAATCCGCTCGGATCCCGAAAGGAAGCGCCGAGCTGTTCTTTACTTTGTCGCGTCGTCATCGTCCTCATCTGCTTTTGCCTTGCCTCCAAAGAGCCCTTTGATCCTTCCCCACGAAGCGCGTAAGGCAATTCCCAGTCCAAGCAGCGCCGCAATCAGCAATTGGATCAGGAAACTTCCAGAGCCGGGATCGAGGTAAAAGTGTGGTGCGTAGTGCATGTCTTTCTCCTTTTCTTTTTGCAAATAACCTCGCGATGGCTCGCGCGTTTGGATTGCCGTCGCAAGTTTATTTATTTCTATTCAACAGTTTCCGGAACAACGGCCTCCAACAGGAAGGTCTCCTGACAATTCGTGCATTGTGCTTCACGCTTGTTGGCGATCACAAGCAAGCCACCGCATTTCGGACATGGGACTTTGATGGGCCGCTTCCAGGATGTGAAATCGCAGTTCGGATAATTTTCACATCCATAGAACGTGCGTCCTTTGCGGGTTTTGCGCTCGACGAGTTCACCGCCATCCTTGGGACATTGTATTCCAATTTTTTCGAGCCAGGGTTCTGTGTAGCGGCAGGTGGGGAAATTCGAACAGGAAATAAATTTTCCGAAGCGTCCATAACGGATGACAAGCTCGCCGCCATCTTCAGGGCAGATACGACCGATCGGCTCAGGTCCGCTCTTGGTGACCGGCATCTCCGCCTGCGCCTTTTTCAGATCTTCTTCGAAGGGGTGGTAGAACTCATGAATGACTTCCGTCCATTCGGCTTGACCGGAGGCGACCATGTCGAGGTCTTCCTCCATGCGTGCGGTGAACTGGTAATCGACAATATCAGGGAAGTATTCGGTCATCAGGTCATTGACCTGCATCCCGATCTCGGTGGGGACCAGTTTTTTCTCCTCGCGCAGGACATAACCGCGTTGCTGAATGGTGGAGATCGTCGGCGCATATGTGGAGGGACGGCCAATACCGTCTTCTTCCAACGCTTGCACAAGGGACGCCTCAGAATAACGCGGAGGCGGCTGCGTGAAGTGCTGCTCGGGAATCAGACGGATCAACTTCTGCTTTTGTCCCTCGGCGATGCCCGCCGGAATGCGTACATTCTCCTCATCGTCCTCGCCTTTGACGTCTTCGTTTCTTGCCTCCTCATAAACAACCAGGAAACCGGCGAATTTCACATCGGAGCCGGAGGCGCGCAGCAAGTATTCATGGTCATTCGTTTTGCCAGTCACTTCCACTTGCAGGGTGTTGTACACTGCTGCCTCCATTTGCGAGGCGACGAACCTTTGCCAGATCAGGCGGTAAAGCTTGTACATGGCTGGATCGAGAAATTGCTTGACGTGCTCCGGCTCACGCATCACCGATGTGGGCCGGATCGCTTCATGGGCCTCCTGCGCATTTGCAGAGCGGGTTTTATATTGAGGCGCATCGGAAGGCAGATAATCACTGCCGTATTTTCCACTGATATATTGCCTGGCTTCCTGTTGGGCAGAAGCAGCCACATTGGTCGAGTCGGTTCGCATGTACGTGATCAGACCGGTCGTCCCGCCACTGCCAACATCCTGACCCTCATACAGCCCCTGTGCAAGTGCCATGGTGCGCTTGGCAGTGAAGCCCAATTTGCGAGAGGCATCTTGCTGCAATGTGGACGTGGTGAACGGCGCTGCTGGTTTTCGGCGGCGCTCGCCGCGCTTGACCTTCGTGATTGTATATGCCGCCGTTTCCATATCCATCAGGATCGGCTTGACGGTTTCCTCGTTGGGAAGTTCCGGCTCCTTATCGCCAATCTTGGCAAGCTTGGCAATAAACGTGGATTTCAACCCCTCCGGCTGAAGCTCTGCATGGATCGACCAATATTCCACCGGCACAAAATTCTCGATTTCACGTTCCCTCTCTACGATCAGCCGCAGTGCCACGGATTGCACGCGTCCCGCAGACAGCCGTCCGCGTACCTTCTCCCATAGAAGCGGGCTGATGCTATAGCCCACCAACCGATCCAAGATGCGACGCGCCTGCTGGGCATCCACCAAATCCATATTGATGTCACGAGGGTGAGCAAATGCTTCTTTGATGGCAGGTTCGGTGATCTCGTGAAAGACCACGCGTTTCGTCCGCTCGGGATCGATCTGCGCGGCTTCGAGCAAATGCCACGAAAT
>JBKPQD010000139.1:0-10876 GCA_046733915.1 Chloroflexota bacterium | reverse complement strand
GCAGTTTTCCCTGCGAGAGAACGGAAATTGGCTGCGATTCCACCTCCCGAGTTTGTAGTGCCGCAGCAAAATAAAATCATAGTGTTGCTTTAGACTTTTACCTGACAGACAGGTTGAAGCGAAATCCAACGCAATAATGCTGCGGTACTAGGCATTTGACGCCCTCTTGTGCTAAAATAATTTTGTCGTTGCATGGATGAATGTGGTCCGACAATCAGAGGGAATTTTCGCTTCTTGGCACCTGGGTGTCTGTGATCGCTGTAGTCATGCGCATTGGATCCGTTTTGCCATGAGGGCGGCTTCACCCCCGTGGCCCACACTCAGGAGAAGAGTATCTATATGGAAGCGAAACTTTATGTAGGCAATTTGCCGTACACCACGGTAGATTCCGACTTGCAGAACTTGTTTGCTGCAGCCGGAACAGTCAAATCTGCCCAGGTGATTAAAGACCGCCAGAGTGGCCGTTCGAAAGGCTTTGGCTTCGTCGAGATGTCCTCTGACGCAGAAGCCCAGAACGCCATCACCATGTTCCACGGCAAAGATTACAGTGGTCGTCCTCTGACCGTGAACATTGCCCGCCCGCGTGAAGATCGACCGGGTGGCGGCGGTGGTGGTGGCTTCCGAAGCGGTGCACGTAGGCCCGGTGGTGACCGCGATCGCGAACGCAATAACAGATACTAGATCGCTGACGTTCGTATTCATTTTGAGCCAAATGGGCGGTGCCAACCATTTGGCTCATTTTTTTACAATTTTTCTGGCTTAAGTAAAGTTTGCCTTCCAATGTATTTTCCGAAATGTCTCCTATGAAAAGTAGCCATATCATTCGCGAATATCAAGACCAGGATTTTGATGCAGTCACCATCCTGTGGCGAGTCGCGCGGGAAAAATCCCTGCCCGACTTTCAACTCGCGAAAGGGCATTTCTTTTACGAAGATCAGGATTACTTCCGTAACCACATCTTGAGAAAGAATCGCGTCTGGGTGGTAGAAGCCGAGGACCGGCCGGTGGCATTCATGGCGATGGAAAATGATTTTATCGACCAGCTCTACGTTCACCCGGATTACCAGCGCCAGGGAATCGGCGAAGCGCTACTGAATTTTGCACGCACCAAATCACCCGAGCATGTCTGGTTGTACACCTTGCAGGTCAACATCCAGGCCCGCAGATTCTATGAAAAGAACGATTTCATCCCTGAAAAATTCGGAATGAGCCCGCCACCCGAACTAGAGCCAGATATAGAGTATCACTGGCGAAAATCTTAACCCTCAACCGCAAATTCTCCAATGCGTCCAACCTACCTCGAAGTCAACCTTCCCCAATTAAGAAAAAATCTGGAAGCAATCCGCAACCACGTCGCCCCGGCAAAAGTAATGCCAATGGTGAAAGCCAATGCCTATGGTCACGGCGTGGATGGCGTGGCGCCGTTCATCGAGCCGTACGTCGATTACTTTGGCGTTGCCCTGGTGGAAGAGGCCATCCATTTGCGGGAACTGGGAATTGCCAAGCCTATCTTAGTGGCAGGCGGAACATTGCCTGTGCAGATCCCTTTATTTCTTGAGCACAATTTGATTCTCACCGCTTCTTCACCGGAGCTGCTCGCCGCGGCAGAAGCGGCAGCGGACTCTGCAAACAAGAAATTGACCGCTCATCTGAAAATTGACACCGGCATGGAACGGGTGGGCGTGCATGAATACGAAGCCGAATCCTTTTTGGAGCAGTCTCTGAAGTGTAAGCATCTCTTAATCGAAGGGATTTATACTCACTTTGCAAACTCCGAGGATCGCGAGTTAACGCACGCTCGCCAGCAATGGGAGCGGTTCCAGGAAGTGCTGCGATTCTATGAAAAACGAAGTTTGCCGATGCCGACCCGCCACATGGCAAATTCAGGAGCTGTGCTACAGTTTCCGGAAAGCCATATGGATATGGTACGGCCGGGCGTGATGTTCTATGGAATTTATCCTTTCGGTGTGGAGCATACCGTGGAGATTGCACCGGCCCTCACATGGAGATCGCAGGTAGCGTTTTCCAAAATCACGCTGCCGGGGCGGCCGGTAAGCTATGGTTCGCTGTGGCAATCTGAAGTTTCGACCCGGATCGTGACCATCCCGTGCGGTTATGGGGATGGTTACTTCCGCCGCATGACAAATCAGGCGCAGGTCCTCATCCACGGCAAACGATACCCGCAAGTGGGCCGCATCTGCATGGACCAGTTCATGGTGAATCTGGGTGACGATCAGGCACAAGTCGGCGACGACGTCGTTTTACTCGGTGACGGAATCACAGCCTATGATCTCGCCAGCTGGGCGGGCACAAACGAATATGAGGTACTGACGAATATCAGTGCAAGGGTTCCGCGTCTCTACCGAACACAGTGAGGGTAGAAGCGAAGCCAGCAGTCTGTAAAGAGGTGATACGTGAAAGACTTGTTAAGGAAATACTCGGGGATTCTTGGGATCGCGTTTGTAATTGTCGTAGTGGATCAATGGACAAAAGGCTGGGTGCGGGCGAACATCCCGATGGGCACAAGCTGGTTGCCCGACTCGTGGCAGTGGTTGAGCCCGTACGCTCGGATTGTAAACTGGTACAACACCGGCGCAGCCTTTGGCATGTTCAAAGATGGTAGCATGGTTTTTACCGTGCTGGCGTTTATTGTGATCGGTGCAATCCTCTTTTATTATCCAAAGGTAGAGCACGATGACTGGTCATTGCGACTGGCATTAAGCATGCAGCTCGGCGGAGCGATGGGGAACCTGATCGACCGCCTGACCATCGGTCATGTGACGGATTTTGTTTCGGTAGGAAATTTTCCTGTGTTCAACGTTGCAGATGCAAGTATCAGTGTGGGCGCGGCGGTTCTATTCCTCGGCGTCTGGTTGCGGGAACGCGCCGAACAAAAAGAGCGCGCCAGTGAACCTGTGGATATCGCAGGTGAGTGACCGGGTCCTGAATTACCGGTTTGAAAAAGGAACTCCTGAACGGCTCGATAAATTCCTGGTCGAGCAGCTTCAGGAGTTTTCGCGTTCACGCATCCAGGGGTTGATTACCGGTGGCTTTGTGGAAGTCAACGGTCGCGCCGCGAAAAAAGCCGGTCAGCCCCTCGAGCACGGATCCCAAGTGACAGTCCGGGTGCCGCCACCGGTGCCCACGGATTTGGTTGGCGAAGATATTCCCCTGGATATTGTTTTTGAAAACGATGCGTTGCTGGTGGTCAACAAGCCGGCTGGCATGGTTGTGCATCCGGCCGCGGGCCACGCCAACGGGACACTGGTCAATGCGGTGCTTGGATACGATCCAGAGATGGAAGGTATCGGCGGTGAGGAGAGACCGGGCGTTGTCCATCGCCTCGACAAAGAGACTTCCGGTTTGATCGTGCTTGCCAGGAATGAACGGGCCCATCGTTGGTTGCAGGATCAATTCCGCTTGCGAAAAGTCGAAAAAACCTATCTCGCCCTTGTGGACGGAAAGCCGCCTACGCCATCGGGTCGCGTCGAGGCGCATATCGGGCGCGATCCCAGTCACCGCAAAAAAATGGCAATCGTCCCCGAGAGCCGGGGGCGCGAAGCCATCTCTGAATATAAAACGGTCGAGAGCTTCAAAGCGCATACGTTGCTTGAATTTCACCCGCTGACCGGACGTACCCATCAAATCAGGCTGCACTGCGCGTTTTTGGGATGTCCGATTGTAGGAGATGAGGTCTATGGAAAAAAGAAACCGTCTCTTGCAATGGACCGGCATTTCCTTCACGCATACCGTTTGAAGATTATTTTGCCGGACGAGAAAGAGCCTAGATTTTTCGAAGCTCCTCTACCAGAGGAATTGGAAAAAGTTCTGACCGTGTTACGCAGTCTATGAATGATTTGATCCTGGTGAAACATTCCCTGCCCGAAATTGTGAAAAAGCTTCCGGCACGGGAATGGATTCTTTCCGCCGAAGGGAAAAGGCGTGCCCGAATTTTGGCGGAGAAATTGCGGCCTTATCAACCAGACATGATCATTTCAAGCCGTGAGCCGAAAGCCGTTCAAACAGCAGAAATTGTTGCGAACATCTTGCAGCTTGGGATGCAGATTGCCGATGATTTGCACGAGCACGAGCGCAGTAATGTTGCCTTTCTTTCACAAGAAGCCTTTGAGATGAATGTGCGCGAGTTTTTCAACAAGCCTAGTGAGTTGATATTCGGTATCGAGACTGCCAGCCAGGCTCTCGAACGTTTTCATCGTGCCGTACGTCTGGCGCGCAGTCACAATGAGGATCGAACGATCGTGATTGTGACACATGGTACCGTCATATCCTTATTTATTTCCCATTGCACCGGTTTGCCCGGATTTTCGTTATGGAAAGACCTTGGATTACCCTCCTACATCGTATTCGATATGCATTCCAATGCAATTGTTAAAAAAGAAAATGTCTCTTGAGGAGAATTCTATGAAATACATCGACCTTCGTTCCGATACGGTAACCCAACCGACACCTGAAATGCGCGAAGCCATGGCAGAGGCAGAGGTGGGTGATGATGTCTATCGTGATGATCCCACGGTCATTCGTCTCGAGACGCTTGCCGCGCAGATGCTCGGGAAGGAAGCCGCGATTTTCGTGCCCTCCGGGACAATGGGAAACCTGCTGGCCCTGCTCGTCCACTGTCAGCGTGGGGACGAAGTCATCGTTGGCAATCTATCCCATATTTATTTGAATGAGGCGGCCGGGATGTCTGCTGTGGGTGGGATCCAGCCATGTCCGGTGCCAAATCAAAAGGATGGAACCCTATCCCTGGAGGATATCCGCGCTTCGATCCGGACCGAGGACGTGCACCACCCGATTACGCGCTTGATCTGCCTGGAGAATACGCAAAATGTGTGCGGCGGTATTCCGCTCACGCCCGCGTACACGCGTCAAGTAAGTGAGATTGCCCGTGAACACGGTTTGTCTCTGCACATCGATGGGGCCCGGATTTTCAATTCTGCGGTCGCGCAAAATGTATCAGTCCAGGAACTAGCCGGTCCGGCAGATTCCGTGATGTTTTGCCTGAGCAAAGGGCTCGCTTCGCCGATTGGATCCATGCTTGTCGGTTCTCATAGGTTCGTTGCGCGGGCGCGCCACCTGCGCAAGATGCTGGGTGGTGGCATGCGACAGGTGGGAATCATCGCGGCCGCCGGAATGATCTCTCTGGAAAAAATGGTGAACCGGCTGGCCGACGACCACGTCCGCGCCCGAAAGCTGGCGGACGGTTTGCGGGCTGTGCATGGGATAACGGTCGACGAGGGATCGCCGTATTCCAACATGGTGTATATGAATTTATCCGACGATATGAATATCGATTCCAGACAGGTCTGCGAAAAGGCCCAAGAAATGGGAATTCTGCTGGACGCCGAGGATCCGCGGCGCTTCCGTCTGGTCACCCACTATTGGATCGATGATCGTGCTGTCGAAAAAACAATCTCAGCCTTTCAGGAAATCCTGAATTAAACAAAAATCCACCGCCCGGTGGACGCTCATTCGTGCTGCATACTCTCCCAGTGGCTGGCTTGCGGTTCGACTTGGTTGCGGCCTCGCTCTTTGGCGGTGTATAGCCGCTTATCAGCCAGATCGACGAGATGGTAGATCTCGTCGGCCTCAAACGGAAAAACTGCGATCCCCTGGCTTACCGTCGGCACAGGAATGGGTTTCCCTTCACGGTCTTCCACGTAGAGCCGGGCCATGGTCTGCCCAATTCGTTCCGCCACGTGCAAAGCGTCCAAGCCGGTGGCTCCCGGCAGGGAAATCACAAATTCCTCGCCACCCCAGCGGCCCACGGCATCCGTTTGCTTGATATGCTGACGAATGGCACTGCAGAGGGTCTTGAGGATACGGTCTCCCACTAGGTGACCGTAGATATCGTTGAAGAGCTTGAAGTAGTCAATGTCGAGCATGATCAGGCTAAGGGGTTTATCGTCCGCGGCTGCCTGCTGGGCCTGCTCCGCCAGTTTCTTCAGGAAATACCCATGATTGAATACACCTGTCAGACTATCTAGGCGTGCCTGTTCTTCGACCTGTGCATGTCGAATCGTATTATCCAGAGCGAGTGAGACGTGCTGTGCCAGATTGGATAGGAGTTCCATATCGCCGCGGTCGAAAGCATTCGGTTTATAAGATCCCAATGCGATTACACCTGTCACATTCGATGCTTTGAGTGGCACGCCGATCCAAGAAAGATTGGCTTTTTCCTTGCCGATCAGCACTCGAGTGACAACGTTCAATTGCGCTTCTCGGCGCAGGTCCGGCAGGAACAGCTCTCTTTGGTTCTTAATGACCCAGCCGGCAAGCGTGCCTTCGAGCGGGACGATCATGCCATTAAAATATTGGCCCTCGTCATAAAACAGGTCTAATTGGATATCGTTGCCCTTTACCGTTCCGACGAAATAGCTATCTGCCTCGAGCGCTTCCTGCATCGTAGCATTCAACAGCGAGATCGTCTGGTTCGTTTCCAGAGAAAGCATAATCTGGCGGCTGATCCTGTTGATTGTTTCGAGACGGTGGATGTGTTGCTGTGTGCTGTCCTTGATGCGAACCATCGCCTCGATGATGACAACCCCAACGATGTACGGTGTACTGAAATCGAGAAACTGCGGTAGATTTGTAATGTGGGTCGTGTGAAACAACAGGCTCGTCATCAAAGCAATTAAGAGCGTCACGTAGGCAAACAGTCGCCCCGAAGCAATGGCCACCGCGATGACACCTAACAGGATCAGAATATGAGCAGCCTCTTGCATGTTTTCGGGCGACACGTACTTGTATAATCCCAACCCGACACCGGTCAGGATAGAATTCATCAGCCCATAGCGCTCATGGTAATTGTCGGTGTGAATCACCAGCATGTTGTTGAGCAGCGCATATCCAATGGCAAGAACACCATAAATAAGTAAAATCCCGTTGGTCGAATGATCATGGACCACATGTTCGATCATTACAATTGCGATGATGCAGATGAAAGAAAGCGTGATTGGATGGATAAAACGCTGGATCTCATGGGGTGCAAACGAGGCAATCGGTCTCTTGTTTTTCATACAGGGATCCTCTTTCCCTGGATGAAATCAGTGTAAGGCAGGTTACTCAGTGCCTCCACGATCGCCGGGTCAAACAGGCAACCGGCCTGTTCCTTTAGATACTCCACTGCCTCCTCCGGTGACGACTTTTTGCGATAGATCCGGCTGCTTGTCAGGGCATCGAATACGTCAGCGACAGCAAAGATTCTCGCTTGTAGAGGGATGTCATATCCTTTCAACCCCACCGGATAGCCGCTCCCATTCCAGCGCTCGTGGTGATAGCGGATGACCGGCAGCGTATCCTGCAAAAAGGGAATTCCCTCTACGATGCGCGCACCAATGTCGGGATGGATACGCATGAGCCTCCACTCATCTTCCGTCAATTTAGCAGGCTTGTGGAGGATCGTATCGCTGATCCCAATCTTGCCGATGTCGTGGAGAAGTGCGCCTCTTTCCAGCGCCTTGAGTTGCGGACCGCTTAATCCAAGCTCTTCCCCCAGGAGATATGTCAGCCGGCTGACGCGTGTGCTATGCCCTTCCGTCTCACGGTCGCGGGCGTCCAGAGCGGACATCAGCGCGGTCAGGGTGCGGTCATAGGTGATTTCCAGCTCGGCATAGGCAGCTTCGATCTGCTTTGCCTGTTGTCTCGACTCGGAGAGCAGGATCGACCGTTCGAGAGCGATTGCCGCCTGATTCGCAAGCGTCTGCATATTGGCAAAATTCTGTCCACGGCTTTCCGGGATCTTCATCCACAGCGCGCCATAGGTCCTGCCGCGTGTCAGCAACGGATAGCCAACCAGGGAACCATTTTCCACCGAAACGATAATACTCTGACCGTTGGCGATTGCCTGATCGATGGTCTCCTGGGGGTGTTCCCGGCGGGTGTGCAATCCTTTGGCGTCAATTTCCACTTCAGCTTCTATCTTTCCCTCACGTGTCAGGAGAACAATGCCTGTTTCTTTGGAATTTGTCACGCGGTGCGCGGCCTGGGCGATCAGTTCTGCTGCCTTGCTTAACTCCTCTGTTTGTATAACGTCGACACTCAGCTGATACAACATGGATGTAATATTCAGAGTACTGCGTAGTTCCTGGTAAAGCCAGGAGCTTTCGATGGAGGCAGCTGCCTGGGAAGAAAGCAGGTCGGCAATCGATTCGTCATGTTCAGAAAAAAAGATACCCTCTTGTTTTCCAAAGGCAAGGATGGTTCCGATGCTCAACCGGTGTAATCGAATGGGAATTGCGATCAAACTGCGCAAGCCGCTGTGATCGAGTTCCAGTTTTTGAGCATTCGAATACTTTCGCAGATCGCGTACGCGGAACGGCTTGGTTGCATTGAGGGCGGCACGCATCAAGGGTTCATCGGGTATTTCCGAGGATAATGAGGCTAATAATTTTGGGGCTTCCCCGGCGGCGGCGGTGCGGGAAAAATTGCCTTGCTGGTCCAATAGATTGACGTATACAAATTGCGCTTCCAGCGTCTTGCGCGCGATCACCGCAATTTCCTGCACTGCTGCCTGTGGATCCATGAGGGTGGTCAGAGAGATACCAGCCTGAATCAACTCGGTCAGGCGTTGGTGATAGCTCGAACGATCCCAGGCGCGCAATAACTCGGAGGCAACACGCTCTGCAATCGACGCGTCGTTGCTGCTGAACGTATGCGTCTTGTCGGAGCAAATTTCCAGCACACCTTTGACATGTCCGTGCTGGAGAATGGGAATGCTGATGATCGAGAGCGTAGTATCGTTTTCGAGCCGCAGGATCTCTGCTTCGAGCCGGGTGTCATTGACAATCGTTGTCTTCTTAAACTTGGCGGCACGGCCCAGCAAACCGCTGGTTGCATCTTGACGATATCCCGGTGGTATCAGGCTGGTCATTCTTCCCGCCGAGGCGAGAACAACAAATTCATGGTTGTCCGGATCCTGGACGAATAATGCCACGAGGGAACAATCCATGGCTCGTTCCAGGGTGTTCACTGCCAGTTGCGCCGAAACCGGCGGATCGAGCTCCGCCTCCAGCTGTTGGCTCAGTTCATTCAAAAAAATCAATTGGGTATTCCGATATTTTTCAGCAGAAAGCTCCTTGGTAAGAGTTTCGATTTTCTGCTCTAAAGCAGCGATCGTGTTGCTAACCTCCGGCTCGGAGTTCACCTGAATGACTCCATTTTTGGCGATTCCTGCCGGCGTTTTGAATTTGGCGTTGGGGGTGACATATAAGGCGTACGTGGTCAGGAGCGTGATCAAGCCTGTTAGAAGGAGTCCGCCTCGTTCGGCGTTTACACCGGAATTGTCCGGCAGGAACAAAAGTCCCAGCACGCTCACTGCCTGCAGTAGAGGATATGTCCAGATCGTCCGCCAGGCATTGGACTGCTGCAAGGCAAGAAAGTAAAAAAGAATAGCAAGGGCAAACAAACTGGTGCCCAACAACATTCGGGTGCTACCGGAAAGCAAAAAACTGCGGTTCAGAGAAAAAAATATTTCTTGGGCTGCCAGCGATAGAAGTCCGGCAACGATCAGGAAGGGCCTTTTCGACATATCGGTTATTAGGATAGCATAAAAAGGTCTTTTTTTGAACTGCCAAAACAGGATAGACTACGGGTAGCCGGATGGTATTCACATCTTCAAAAACAGCGCTGATAAGCACCAGCACTGGTGCGGAAATACCGTTGACCTGCAATTGTATGCTAAAGAAACAAGCTATGAAATTTAATCTGATATAATTTTTTTACGGAAGGGACACCAGAAAGGGGAAATGCGCCCTTATCTTTTGACGTATAAGAGCGATTATGAGCACACCGTATCTGACCTTAGAACAAATTGATGAAGCCGCAGACGCCGTTCGAAAGCGTACCTACTATAAACCACGCGTCGCAATGATCCTCGGTTCCGGTCTCAATGGTCTGGCAGATGCCGTACAAAAGCCGGATATCATCCCCTTTGGTGACCTGCCTCATATGCCGGTCTCGACGGTACACGGACACATGGGAAGGTTGGTGATCGGCGAGCTCGAGGGTCAGGTTGTCTATGTGATGCAGGGACGTGTCCATTTTTATGAGGGCTATACCATGGGGCAGGTCACCCTGCCTGTTCGTATCATGCAGCGTCTGGGGATTGAGATGTTATTCGTGACGAACGCGGCGGGGGGTGTAAATCCCGATTTTGTGCCAGGGGATGTCATGCTGATTACTGACAATCTGAATCTGATCGGGATGACCGGAATGAATCCACTTTTTGGACCAAATCTTGATGAAATTGGACCACGCTTCCCGGACATGAGCCAGGCTTATGACCGCGAGTTGATGAACCAGGCGCGCAACGCGGCAGCGAAGGAGAATATCGCCCTTCGTGAAGGTGTATATTGCTGTTTGAGTGGACCCTCGTTTGAAGGACCCGCGGATCTACGATTCCTTCGCCTGGCAGGCGCGGATGCGGTAGGCATGTCGACGGTGCCGGAAGTGATTGTGGCTCGCCATGGGGGAATGCGCGTGCTGGGGCTCTCAGGAATCAGCAACAAAGCAAATCTCGATGGCTCGACTGTGACGACCCATGAAGAAGTAATTGAAGCCGGCCAGGTGATCACACCAAAAGTGGAAAAGATCCTGCGCGGCATATTACATTCTTTGTAAATAGCAGTATGGGTTTTGTTTACCGCACCCTGGCAAATTACGAACCTTTAATCTACATCGCCTTGGCAATTGGAGCTCTGTTCGCCTTTCGCGGCATGTGGCGGTCGTGGCGCGAGTGGCGCGATTCGGTCTACGGTTTGGAGCGCGAATTCGCCTTGCGCCGGTTGGGACAGGCAACCGCCATTGCTTTGTTGATTTTAGGGCTTGTATTTGCGGAGTTCTTCGTCGCCACCTTCAT
>JBKPQD010000138.1:0-4291 GCA_046733915.1 Chloroflexota bacterium | reverse complement strand
ATCTGTCGCTGAAGCTTCCTTCTCAGCAATCTCCCGCATAATATGTTCCGGAATGCGCCATTGGTAGACATCCTTGATAATGAGCGGAACGATCGATGTCGTGGTCTTGCGAACTCCAGGCACCTTGCGCACTACTTCGGTAATGAATTGATAGATCTCCGCCGTATCCTTGGCGACGATCTGAATGCTGACATCTGACTCTCCAATGCCACACGCGACATAACTGACGTTATCGAACTCCGCCATCTTGCGCGCCACTTCGAGAATACGATCGGATTCAACTTGCAACCATACGTCCGCGATGGTAGTCAGTCCAAACGCCTGCGGTTTCGCGACTGCACTCACCCGGATCACTCCCTCCTCCATCATGCGATCGATGCGATAACGCACTGCCCGCTCAGAGATGTCACCGATGCGGCGAGCCACCTCAGACGCGGGCATACGACCATCATCGAGAAGGAGATTGACAATTTTTATGTCAGTTTTGTCGAAATTGTACATAGAGGGCGTGTTTTATTGCCGAAAACGACACCGCTAATATACACTACGTTTTATCAAACAGTCAAGAGTTTCATCTGCGATCACGCTTCATCGGCGATGACACTAGCAATCTGAACTTCCACAGACGTTGTATGTCGTGCATCGCTTCAGGTGTTATAAAGTAAGACAGTGATGGAACATGTTGTCTCTTCGAAGGAAGAGTACGAGTCATCGGGGCAGTTAAGAATGTCACTTTAAACAACATTGAAACAGATTTCACATTGACTATAAGATGTCCAACAGGTATAATTGATTCTTGGCATTATTTCAGACCAGTAGGAGCATATTATGACAACACCAGATATCACAGCGGTAACGCTCGAACCAAAAACTAAATTAAGCGGAAAAGTTCTAAAGACAACTCTGGCTGGGGCGCTTGTCGATGTTGGACAAAACATTCCCGGTGTTATACACATTTCTCAATTGAGCACGGAACCCGTAAATAAAGTGGAAGATATTGTGAAGGAAGGCCAAACCATCGAGGCGTGGGTTCGCCGTGTCAAAAAGGATCGCATCGAACTGACCATGGTCAAACCACTCGCGCTTGAATGGAAAGAGATCGAACCAGACATGATCGTAAAAGGCAAAGTCGTCCGTCTCGAGCCATACGGGGCATTTGTGGACATTGGTGCAGAGCGACCGGGAATGGTCCATGTCAGCGAGCTAGCTCATGGATATGTGAAAACTCCCAGCGAGATCGTCAAGGAAGGCGATGAAGTCGAAGCTAAAGTTTTGGACGTTAACCGCAAAAAGAAACAAATCAAGTTAAGCATGAAGGCCCTCGAACCCGAAATCGAAGAATTCATCCCTGCCAAAAAGGAAAACAAAAAAGCGGGCAAACGCGGACCGAAGAAGAATCAGGTGGAAGTTGCAGAGCAGGAAGAAGATAAGGAACCTGAATTGACTGCCATGCAAATCGCCTGGCAGGAAGCTCTCAATAAATCAAATGCTGAGAGAGCTTACAAGATGAAGCGGTCGAAATCCAGTGCATCTGAGGAACAAGAAGAATTACTCAGCCGCACTCTCAAAAAGAGATTGCCCACCGGTGGATAACCACTTGAAGGCCAACGTAAAAACAGCCGTCTAGAACACGGCTGTTTTTTATGGATGTAGTTCTTTCAGAAATTTTTCTTTATTGGCAGACCGTGCTGTTTTACCGCTTGACGTCTTTACGATCCATTTTGGGCCCACAACTTTCACATGACGTAAGGCGATCGCCGAATTTTTTGTCACGTGCGCCCGCAACGCATCTGCCACTCTCTGGTGCAGTCCCTCATCATCCGAGTCGACTTCTGCAATGATCACAACTTCTTCCGTGCCTTGGGCTTCGTCAAAGAGGCCAAACGCCACGGAACGACCTGCATGAACGCCGGGCACTTCATAGGTCAGTGACTCTAGGTCCTGAGGATACACATTCTTGCCGCCAACGATAATCATGTCCTTTTTGCGGCCCGAAACGAATAATTCTCCATCTAACGTAAAACCGTAATCGCCCGTCAGATACCAGCCATCCCGGAACGCTTTTTCGGTGATATCCGGACGATTGAAATAGCCAGTCAACATGCAATTACTTTTGAGCACCACTTCGCCAATCAGGCCGTCGGGGAGATTATTTCCCTTTTCATCCAGAATTCTGATTTCCACATTTTCGAGCGGATGACCGGAGGACATCATCGTCATAGACGGCCGCCCATCCGAAGAGCTCTTTGCCACACGCTCGACCATGAAGGATTCACGGTCAAGCTCCACCACAACTGGTTCGTTTCCCAATTGGCTTTGGGTCACGCCAAAGACGTTCTCTGCCATCGCATAGGAAGTTTGCAGTGCTTCCCAATTCAAACCATACTTGGCGAAAAACTCATAAAAAGCTTTGTGGCTCTCCCACCGCACAGGTTCCGAGCAGTTAACGATCGCCCGCCAGGAGGACAAGTCCACGCCTTCCATATGGCGGTCACGGATTTTTTGCGCGCAAAAGTTATAGGCGAAGTTCGGCAGCCAACTCAACGTGCCGCGATACTTCGAAACGGCTTGCATCAGTCGGTACGGTGCACGAACCCAATCGAATGGCGACATAAGCACAAGTGGAATCCCAGAGAGAATGGGCATCAAGAAACCGGCGATCAAGCCCATATCATGATACAGCGGCAGCCAGGAAACCACTACATCCTGATCGTGGATTAAAAGTGCTTTGGCGTAGGCATCGAGCTGATTAAACACGGCTTGATGAGACAGGGCTACGCCTTTTTGCAGGCCAGTCGTGCCGGAGGAATGTTGTAGCAGGACGATATCTTCTGCCCGACGCGAGAAACCCTGAAGGGCAGCAAAGTCAATGTCCGATTGCGACTCGAATCGGCTGGTGAGGATTACGGCACGAACAGAGTCTCCTTCGCTCAACGCGCCACGGACATCTGACTCAAACTCGGGATATGTAACGATGCCTGCAGGTTTGGTGACAGATATTAAAGAAGAAAGGTCAGCTCGATAGCGCTCTGGGGAAAGTTTTTCTGTGAGAAACGGCATAATCGATGGTATGGCGCCGTGCAGAATCGCTCCCCAGAAAGAATAGATCAGTTCTTCGCTGTGCTGCAGAATCAGCACCACCACTTCACCGGGCTGAATATTTTCGCGTGAAAGAGTCCGGGAAAATGAGGCGGCCCCTACCAAAAGTTGATCGTACGTTATCGGCAAGTCATCGCGGCCGGCAAACTGCATATACACGGCGACCCGGTCCGAGGTCCGCGCATGAAGCGTTTTGAGTCGCTCAGGAAAGGTGGTCATTGACGCGCGTCGATTAAAGAGGCGAGCTGAGTCAAAGTATCAAACGTCTCGGCATTCAGTTCGGTATCTTCAATCCGAACACCGTAGGTATCTTCCACGAACAAGGCCAAATCCATCAAACTGAAGGAATCGATCAGTCCACTAGAAATCAATTTTTCCTCGGGTCCGATCTCTCGCTTGGGTTGTTTTAAGATGCTGTTTGCAATAAATTTGGAAAGTTGGGGGATTGTATCGGCCATTATTTCTCCTTTGCGGAACGCAAATACGCTTCCATAAATTCGTCGAGGTCGCCATCGAGGACAGCTTGCGTGTTTCCGGTTTCGTGCTCGGTGCGATGGTCTTTCACCATCTGATATGGATGCAGGACATAAGAACGGATCTGGCTACCCCACTCTGCCTTGGTGTACTCACCGCGTAGGACGGCACGCTCTTCTTCTTTTTCGGCTTGCTTAAGTTCCAACAACCGCGCCCGGAGGATTCGCATTGCGAATTCACGGTTTTGCGTTTGAGATCGCTCGTTTTGACAGGTGACAACAATTCCCGTCGGAAGGTGCGTGATGCGAACAGCAGTTGCATTTTTCTGCACATTCTGTCCACCCGCGCCCGATGAACGAAAGACATCCACCCTGATATCGCCCGGGTCGATTTGGATTTCAGCCTCATCCATCGCCACCTGAGGTAGGACCTCGATCAGTGCAAAGGAAGTATGCCGCCGATGCGCGGCGTCGAATGGGGAAAGTCGCACAAGACGATGGACCCCCCTTTCGGAACGCAGATATCCAAAGGCGTATTCACCGTTGATGGCAATCGTCACACTTTTGATTCCTGCTTCTTCCCCCTCGGTGATATCTAGAATCTCTGTCTCGAATCCACGAGCTTCTGCCCAACGGAGATACATGCGCTCAAGCATGGCAGCCCAGTCCTGCGAGTCTGTTCCTCCCGCGCCAGCATGGATTGCAAGGATGGCGCCATC
>JBKPQD010000137.1:0-2203 GCA_046733915.1 Chloroflexota bacterium | reverse complement strand
AGGTCTGGGCGTATGGCTTACGCAACCCCTGGCGTTTTTCCTTCGATAAGGCAACGGGCGACCTTTACATCGGCGATGTAGGGCAGAGCCAATGGGAAGAGATCGACTTTCTTCCGGCCAGTTCGCCCGGTGGAGCAAATTTTGGCTGGAACCTGCGTGAAGGCGCCCATGATTACAAAGGCAGCGCCTCGCCAGATCTGACCGAGCCGGTGGCAGAATATAGCCATCAAGAAGGCGGATGCTCTGTTACAGGCGGTTACGTCTACCGCGGCGCGATGCCCGAATGGAACGGAATTTACCTGTACGGCGACTACTGCACCGGGCTGATCTGGGGATTAATACGCTCCAATGATGGCTGGCAAAAACAACAGCTGTTCGATGTGGATGTGACGATTACCTCCTTTGGGCAGGATGAAGCGGGCGAGCTCTATCTGCTGAGCGATACCGGCACGGTCTATCGCCTTGCTCATAAATAAATTCAGCCAAGTATCATCCATAATAGGCGGTTTGTCATCTCGAAATAGGATGCCTGTCACTGGCAGGCGTTTTTTGATTGCCATACAATGACGGAGTAATCTGGAGGTGTCGTATGGCTGAGAAAAAGTGGTATGTAAGCAAGGTTTGTTACTGCGAACATATTGGACACGAAATCGCTCTGGAAACCCAAGTCGTGCTTCCGTCCGAGTATCTGCCCGAACAACCGCCACGCATTATCGCCCATCGTTGTTCGAACGCCCTGGAGTGTAACGGCATCAACAAGCCTGCATGCGCCTGGGCCGGAACAAATCCGGATTATCGTCCCTTCTAAAACTTCGTAGACGACAACAAACGTCTGCTTAGTATATAAACTCTCTCCTCCCTCTGAGTTGGTCTTTGGCTGCTCCGCCCGCAATGGCGGAGTAAGCCGTTAAAGAGCAAAAGGATCTGTGCCGTTCTCGAAGCCTTGACATGGCTCCGTTTTCGCAGATAATTACATGAATTGAATAAAGGCTGTGACAGAGGAAAGTAGACCGACAGAAGCCGCCAGAGATGGGCAGCAAAACCGCTGAAAGCTGCACTCGACCGAAATCAGTTGAAGTTCCCTCTTGAGCCGTGACGGTGAACGTGGTGCAAGACGTCCGTCTTGCCTGCAAATAGTCTGAACCGCAATCCCAGCGTTAACGGGGAGGCTGATGTTAGTCAGCGCAAAGTGCATTGTCCCGGACGCTGGTCCTGACAATGAATTTGGGTGGTACCACGGGAGCTTAAGTGCCTCTCGTCCCATGGTGGACGAGAGGTTTTTTGTTTGTATACGTAGGGGCAAAGCATGCTTTGCCCTAGCTGAAACATGGAGGCACGAATGCTGGAAAAATTGAGTGAGATCGAAAAGACTGCAATGGAATCGTTAAACACGATCCACGAGGCAGCGGCGCTGGAAGCCTGGCGCGTCGCCAATGTGGGACGCAGTTCGCCGCTGATGCAGGTCTTTTCCGAGCTGGGGAAGCTCTCCAAGGAGGAGCGACCCGCCGTCGGCGCCGCCGCCAACCGGGTCAAGGTGGCGCTTGAATCGGCTCTCGCAGAGCGCGCCGAGGCGATCAAGGCAGCGGCGCTGGCGAAATCGCTCGAGGAGGAACAACTTGATGTGACCCTGCCCGGGCGCGAGATCCATTTGGGACGCTTGCATCCATCCACACAGCAACTGCGCCTGGTGTTGGACATCCTCGCCGAAATGGGATTTCAGGTCTACACTTCGCGGGAGGTGGAAACGGATGAGTATAACTTTCAGCTGCTGAACTTCCCGCCGTACCATCCGGCGCGTGAGATGCAGGATACGTTCTTCGTCGAGGCCGGGGATCGTGGCGATAATCCGATCATGCTGCGTACCCAGACCTCACCGGGACAGATCCGCGCCATGCATGAATTCGCGGCGATGAATCCGGATAATCCACCGCCGATCCGTATCGCTGTGCCTGGGATGTGCTTCCGCTACGAGCAGATCACAGCGCGTTCCGAGATCCAGTTCAACCAGGTGGAGGGACTGGTGGTGGGGGAGAACATCACCTTTGCCGATCTAAAGGGAACGTTGATCGACTTTGCCCGGCGCATGTTCGGTCAAAACGTGCGCACGCGCTTCCGCGCCTCGTACTTCCCCTTCACCGAACCTTCGGCGGAAATGGACGTGGAATGTTTTGTCTGCGGTGGCAGGGGATGCCCGGTCTGTAAG
>JBKPQD010000136.1:0-5298 GCA_046733915.1 Chloroflexota bacterium | reverse complement strand
GGAATGTGTCGCACCGAGCTGGCGTCCACCACCACCCACTGCCCGAATCACCAGCGGAACTTTGAATTGTCCACCGAACATATAGTGAAGCTTCGGTGCCTGATTGACAATGTAATCCATCGCCGAGAAGGCAAAGTTGATCGTCATCAATTCCGCAATGGGACGCGTCCCCACCATAGCTGCGCCGATGGCTGCACCCACGATCGCATTTTCTGCAATCGGTGTATCTTTGACGCGGTCGGGGCCATACTTATCGTAAAAGCCTTTGGTGACTGCGTAGGTTCCACCCCATACCCCAACCTCTTCACCCATAATAAAAACAGCCGGGTCGCGGTCCATTTCTTCCATCAGTGCCTGCGAGATTGCCTCGCGCATCGTAATTTTAGCCATATAGATCTATCCTCGTATACTCCGATGATCTCGGGCGACAGTCCATTGACCGGGGTCTGCCGTCCTTGTTCATCGTCTATTCCACGTAAATATCCGTGAACAGTTCGTCCATCGACGGTTCGGGCGAAGTCTCAGCAAACTCCACCGCTTTGTTCACTTCCTCGTCAACCCGCGTATCGATTTCGTCCAACATCTTCGTTGTAGCAGTCTTCTTCTCAATGAGGTGTTTGCGGAAAATACCGATCGGGTCGCTTTCCTGCCACTTCTTGACTTCTTCCGCCTTGCGGTAGCGTTCCGGATCGCCCATCGAGTGACCGCGGTAACGATAGGTGGTGACTTCAAGTAGATAAGGCTGGCTCTCGCGGCGCACGTATTCGATCGCCTGCTTTGCCGCCTCATGAACAGTCATCACGTCCATGCCCTCCACGCGGCTGTTTTTCATCCCGTAGCCCTCAGCCTTCTGGCGAATCTCTGAAACGGCCGAAGCGCGCTCCACCGAGGTACCCATGCCGTAGACATTATTTTCACAGACCCACAGCACGCGCAAGCCCCAAATTTTTGCCAGGTTCAACGCCTCATGGAAATAACCGATATTGGTCGCGCCATCGCCAAACATACAGATGGTGACATTATCATTTTTTTCATAGTGATCGCCGAGCGCCAGCCCGGCGGCAATCGGCAGATGACCGCCCACGATGGCGTGTCCACCCCAGAAGTTTTTCTCCGTGCTCGCCATGTGCATCGAACCGCCTTTGCCCCGCGACATCCCCGTCGCTTTACCCAGCAGTTCTGCCATAACCTGTTCGGCGGGGATGCCACAATTGATGGCAACGCCGTGATCGCGATAGGCGGTGATCACCCGGTCGCGCGGCTCGCGCGCCGCGATCAGACCGGTGGAGACGGCTTCCTGACCAATATACAAGTGCATGAAACCGCCAATCTTACCCGCCTGATACAGTTCGGCGCCGCGTTCTTCCACGCGGCGAATCAATACCATTTGATGGTATAAGTCCAGCAGTTGTTCTTTCTTCATCTCTACTCTCTTGAAAAAAATTTTGACAAAGTCCTGCGAAAGTCTTTCCCGCTGTTGAATTTGCTGCAACCCAACCGTCGCAAGGCTCATTTCAATCACGAATACTCAGACAACACAAAATTGAAGGGGAATCTATTTACGAGGCAGACTGCGTTGCACTCCAATTTGGTCTTGTTGGAGTAGTAGGCAAAATACATGGCGCTAGAAGCGCCACGATGCGTATCTCTCCGCAAAAAATTATATCAGAGATTTTCCATCCAAATTTCCATCCAAGTCTATCCATTTTCACAGTAAAATGCAAATGCGGACTGGCTGGCCGTGCCACGCACAATCTAATACGATTCGGTGCAAAGATGGTGATGCCATTCCCGGAAGCGCCGCACATTGCCTAGCTGTTAGATGCAGTGAAAGGCACATCCTTTACCAGCCCTGCGGGTGCTGCTCTCCAGGCGAACAACAAGTAAAGATCATTCAGAATACATCCTGCTCGAAATTTTACTGTGAGGAACATTGTGAAACGTATTCACCTTTTACTCGGCATACAATCGCTGGTGGGAATACTGGTTTCGGTCAACCGGCTGGGAACATGGACGCTTGGCTATGTGCTACCCAATCAATTCCTGCGCTGGGTCGACTTCAACAATATGCTGGTGTTGTCGCTTATCAGCTTGGTGGCGCTTTATCTTCTCAAAAAAGCAATCGAATACGATTCTCCCGCCCGTGAAGGACCGGCCCACATGGCATGGAATTTGGTCTTTATCATCGGCCTGTATCTGACCGCGGCCAGCTACGGCGACCACGAAGTGACCAATTATCTGCACCTGCGGTTTTGCGCGGACGATACGACAAGCGATCTGTGCCGCATCGTTATTTTTAATGACGATGAGTTCAGCCATTGGGTATTCTTTACCGGCTTTGTGATGGTCAATGCGGCAATTCTGTTTTTACAAAATATCTTCCCATATCGAGGCACTCTCGCAACCGTCGACATTGTCCTGCTGGCATTGAACGCGCTATTCCTCGGTGCGGCCGTTTTAGCAAATCTTGGCTTCGAAGAGATTGGGCTGGATCTTTATATCGTTGCTTTCCTTGCATTGATTTCGACGTATTTACTTTGGAGGCGTGGCAGGCAGCCCATGTTCCTCTATTACACCATCGCCTACTGGTTAGGGCTGATCGGAAGTCTTATAGCTCAGGCATTGCGGTAATAAGAGGCAGAAGCTCATAACAAAATCCGGTGTTATTAAGTCCGAAGCCTACTTAGCAAAGGAGAGAACATGACCTACTTTATTTGGTTGCTTCGCATTCTGCATATTGGAGCTGGCGTGTTTTGGGTTGGCGGCTCGCTGATAACGATTTTATTTCTTGCCCCCTCTGTCGGCGCCACCGGAGATGCAGGACCAAAGTTTATGGGGTATTTAATCAATGACAGGAAGCTCAGCAATCGCCTATCTGCTGCGGCCGGGATGAGCATCCTTGCGGGCGCAATCCTGTATTGGATTGATTCGCAGGGGCTTACCTCGCCATGGATGAAATCTGGGGCCGGAATCGGCTTTACCATCGGCGCGGTGTTCGGCTTGATTGGTTTTATATTTGGTATACGCGTCGGTCTCTTGAACAAAGCACTAGCGCGGCTCAGCGCGCAGATCCAGGGCAAGCCTACGTCGGAACAAATGACAAGCATCCAGGCAATTCAAAAGCAACTGGCAACCTCATCAACGCTCACTGTGCCGTCGCTGATTATCGCGGTGATCTTCATGTCGATTGCACGGTATTTCCACTTCTAAACCCATGGACCTGGTGAAATGCCAGGTCCATTCATCATTTAGCTTCTGCGTCCGCCTTTTAGCTCATTTTGGAGTTTTTCCAATCCCACCCGGTCCCCTCTCGCGGCAAGCGCTGCCTGTTCGATCCAGCCGGCAGGATTCATCATCTGTAGTCCGGCTGCGCGCAACGTTTTTTGGATTGCGACCGGATCGGCAGCGGCGAGCGCAGCAAACGTGGTGATCCCTGCGTTGTTCAGGACTGCCGCGACTTGCGGACCGATCCCTTCCAGACTGACCAAATCATCGGGGGCGGTTGTGAATTCGGCCTGCGTAACCGGCTCCAAAGGGACAGGCGCTTCCTGCGGGATCTCGACTGGCGCCGCGACCGGAGCGTTAAGCTCTCGATAGGATGTGTGTTCCTCTACATGGTGATCCTGTATCTCAGGCGGGGCCTCCGGCTGAGTCCCGCCGCGACGGCTGACCCACCACCCCACGATGACCATCAAGAGGAAGAACGCCAGAAACAAATAGAGCAGCCACCCTAATTCTGTATTTGGCTCTGTCTCTTGCAAAAACACCATTGCAAACATGTTTGCCTCCATGAATGTTTGTATGAATATTTATACGGGAATCGAAGATGATTGTCAATTAGGGATTCTGGTTCTTAGGACTGCTGCTCGAAACAAGCGACTGGACGCTGATCCCGTCTCTTGTTTTCATTCTTATGTTCTTCGGCCGCCTTTTAACTCATCTTGCAGCTTCTGTAATTCAGTCCAATCGCCTTTGGCAGCAAGATCCGCCTGCTCGATCCATCCTTCTGGGTTCATCATTTGCAGCCCTGCTTCTTTCAACACCTGTTGTACCTTAGCCGGATCCGCACTGGATAGGGAATCATAGCTTCGTATTCCAGCTTGCTTCAGAATTTGTTCCACTTTGGGACCAATTCCTTCGATCTTTTTGAGATCATCATCACGCGTGTCCTTTCGTGGCGTAGTAGGCGGCTCCGCCAAAGCTGTCCTTTGCATCCCGTTTACACGGCGGAACAACCACCAGACGATCACAGCCAAAACGATCAGACCGATGATCACATACCCTAACCAGCCCAGGTTCGTGCCGGCCTGTTGTAGAGTACCGATTGCCAACATACGTACCTCCTCAAATAAATAGTGTTAACTACTTATACGGGAATGGTCCGCTTTCATGATGGCATTGCCTGTTTCAATCAGTCAAATTCCTCGCAGGAGAATTCGATGATAATGCGCCGGTTTCTAATTGTGGTTGCAGCCCTATTGGCGATGCTTTTCCTCGTGTCCTTGGTCGTGCCCGATGCGCCGAAACGTGCCTACTATCGTGATATTGAGCGTCCGCTGGTGATTGCCCACCAGGGCGGAGACGGCGTTTGGCCCGGTGACACAATGTTTGCCTACGAGAACGCCGTCAAAATTGGGGCGGATGTGCTTGAGATGGACGCTCACACCACAAAGGACGGTCACATTGTCCTGATGCACGACGAGAAAGTGGACCGCACAACGGACGGTACAGGGCTGATCGAAGATTTAACTCTTGACCAGCTCAAACAGCTGGATGCAGCCTATAGGTGGTCGAACGATGGTGGTAAGACATTTCCCTACCGCGGCCAGGGTGTCCAGGTCCCCACCTTGGAGGAGCTCTTCCAAAAATTCCCGCAGATGCGCTATGTGATCGAGATCAAGCTCACCCAGAATCCGATCGACAAGCCGCTATGCGAACTGATCCGTAAACACAACATGCAGGATAAAGTGGTGATTGCTTCCTTTCATGACCAAGCCATGCAAAACTTCCGTGCTACCTGTCCTGAAGTTGCCACATCCGCCTCGCGCGGCGAAGTGACAAAGTTCGTGCTGCTTGGCAAAATCTACCTGAGCGGGCTGATCGCGCCGGAATACGAATCTATTCAACCACCGTACGACCCGAAAGAGTCGCTCAACATTCCCATCATGACCAGACGGTTCATCCGCCAGGCACATGACAAGAATCTCGCCGTCGAACCCTGGACGGTGGATGACCCCGAACTGATGAAGCAATATATCGCCTGGGGCGTGGACGGGATTATGACGGACAGGCCCGATT
>JBKPQD010000135.1:0-6680 GCA_046733915.1 Chloroflexota bacterium | reverse complement strand
ATTGAGCATCTGGCTGGGTGTGTCCCTGCTGCTCGCCATCTTCTATCGTCAACCCGGAGAGCTGGCATGGGCGATCCTGCCCCTGCTCGCCCTCGCTGCGTTAGAGCTTTCGCGCAGCCTCAACATTTTCGCATCCGAACGACTCGAGGTCGGTATTGTGACGACCGCCCTGTTGATTCTGCTCACCTACATCTGGTTTGATATTGCCGCCATCGGGCTGGACCCGTTCAATCAGTTCGTCACCAGCATTCCGCTGCTGGGCAGCGTGCAGAATCCGCGCTACGCAATTTTGTACGGTGCCATTGCCATCCTCATCGCTTGTATTGCGTTTGTCGCCTTTGGCTGGTCGGCACGCACTGCCTGGCTGGGAAGCACCTGGGCATTCATCATTTTCTTTACGGTGTATACGGTCGGCGCGGCCTGGGGCGCAAGCGGATTGCGCTCGAAGAACGGGGTGGAATTATGGACGCTCGATCAAAAGCCGGCCGAGGCAAATCTATTGCTCACCACGGTGGATGATATCTCGGACCATAGTCTGGGGCACGAGCAATCGCAACCGGTGACCATCATGGGAATTGATTCGCCGGCTCTCGAATGGCTGCTGCGCGATCACGCTGTCAAACTTGTCTCCGCCCTCGACCCACAATCCACGCCGCCGCTGATCATCACGCCGCCGATCGACAATTTGAACCTGCCCTCCGCCTACCGCGGCGAGAGCTTCACTTGGCGGCAAACGGTTCAATACGAATCGATGAAAACCGCCGAATGGTGGCGCTGGTTTGTTAACCGTCAATTACCGCGCCAAGAGGAGACGATTATTCTCTGGGCGCGCGACGATCTATTCCCAGACGCGCGGCAAAATTCCCAGTAAATCAGAGGGCCAGATCGAGATCCGCACGCACCCATATAATCATGACCCACAACCCTCCTTCCATCATTGCAATCGACGGACCCGCCGCTTCCGGTAAATCCACGTTGGGATTGCGACTCGCTCAGGCGCTCCATTATCTTTTCTTCGACACCGGGGTGATGTATCGCGCCATCACCTGGCTGGTCTTGAAACGCGGCATCAACGTCGAGGATGAAGCTGCGGTCACGGTCCTGGCGCAAAATGTGCCCATTGAGGTCGCGCCCGCATCCGCTGCCGATGGGCGCGCTTGTGACGTTTTCGTTGAGGGAAAAGATATTACCTGGCAAACGCGTACGCCAGAAGTGGAAATGAATGTGTCGGTCATCTCAGCCTATCGCGGCGTGCGAGGTGCGCTGAGTCAACAGCAGCGGCGCATCGGTCGACGAGGCAAAATTGTGATGGTAGGACGCGATATCGGCACGGTTGTGCTGCCGGATGCAGACCTGAAGATCTATCTGGATGCCTCCGCTGAAGAACGCGCCAAGCGACGCTATGAAGAAATTGTGGCGCGCGGTGGCGAAGCAAACTACCACGAAATTCTCGCCAAAGTGAAGGAACGCGATCGCATCGACTCGACCCGGGACGTGGCGCCGTTAAAAATCGCCGACGACGCTGTGGTGCTGGATTCCAACCATCTCTCTGCCGAGGAAGTGTTTGAGCAGGCATTGGCATTGTGCAAATGAGCGATGGATATCATGTCCCGCTGCGGTTTCGAGCCAGCCGTCCCATTTTGAAGGTGGTCTTTGGCTTGATCTTTCACCTCTTGGCGCGTGTAACCGTCAGCGGCAAAGAAAACATTCCCATCGGCAAGCCGTACGTTGTTGCGATGAACCACGTTTCTATATATGACCCGCCGCTGGTGGGCGCGTTCTGGCCCGAGCAGTTGGAGATCATCGGCGCCTCGGATGTGTTCCAAAAACCGGGTCAGGGACAAATCTTAAAACTGTATGGCGTTATCCCCGTGCATCGCGGCGATTATGACCGGATTTTATTCACAAAGATTATTTCTGTGATCCAGGCCGGTTATCCGCTGTTGATCGCTCCCGAAGGTGGACGTTCGCATGTTCCTGGATTGAAGCGTGCCATGCCCGGGATTTCCTATATTATTGAACAAACACATGTGCCCATTATGCCAGTTGGTATCGTGGGTACCACCGAAGATTTTTGGCAGCGCGCCCGACACGGGGAGCGACCCGCGCTTGCCGTGCACGTCGGCAAACCCATCTTCCTGCCCAAGATTACGTCAAAGGGAACAGAAAAGCATGCCCTCCGTCAACAGAACGCTGACCTTGTGATGCGTTACCTGGCGGGATTGCTGCCCGAAGAATATCGTGGTGTATATGCTGGATCAGCCATCTTCCCCTCCTAAACCGATTGCCGAGGTCTGGCGACCGGACCTGGTTGGCCTGCCGCGTCTCAGCTTGGGACGGCGATGCTTCCGTCAATTCACGCGCCTCGTCATGAAGATTCTTAAGTTTTTGTTTTTGGATGCCACCGTTACCGGCATGGAGAACTTTCCCAAAAAGGGACCGGCGATAGTCGCCATCAACCATCTCGGTGACGCGGATGCCGTTTTGCTGGGTGCGTCCTTCCCCTATATGATCGAGGCGATGGGAAAGATCGAGCTCAACGAGCACTGGTTTGTTGGTCCCATTTTTCGTGCTTATGGGATCATCTATGTGCATCGTGGGCTGCCGGACCGAAAAGCCTTACGCGCCGCGCTGGACGGATTGGCGGAAGGACGCTTGCTGCTGATCGCGCCGGAAGGCCGTCAATCGCTCATCGGCGGCCTGGAGGAAGGGAACGAAGGAGCGGCATTCCTGGCAATGAAATCCGGCGCGCCCATTCTGCCGGTTGCGATGACCGGCACGGAGAACGATCATATTTTTGGGAATATAAAGAGGGGCAAGCGTTCGCGCGTCACCCTTCACGTAGGCAAACCGTTCTACATAACGGAACAGGCGAATCGTCAGGCAACCCTGCGCCAAGGGACGCGGCAGATCATGGAATCGCTGGCGGATTTGCTTCCCGAGTCCTATCGCGGCAACTACAAAGCCTGATACTCGCATCCGTGCGAGGGCATTCGTCCGGAGCCATCTCCTCGGTCTAAAGATTGCCTCAGGCAATGTGTCTCTCACATAAACGGGGGATTTGATGGGCGGTTCTGCTTTCCTGTGATTAACGCTATAATTTCATTCATGCAGTTCCTGGCAACATTGCTGACCGATCTCGCATACATAAATCCCATTTCGCTGGCAGGGTGGATGGTGCTCCTGGGGTTGGCGGGACTGCTCGCCGTGGCGCTGTTGAACTGGCGCAACCATCATCCGCAATGGACTTCAACCCTGTGGGGAATTCTGGGAGCGCTAGCGATTGCGGCTCCGGTTGCAGCTCTATTCTTTGGCGTGAAATTTTCCGCATTAAGCGCTTTGCCTCTGCCGGGGCTGCCCGAAGAACCCCCCGGCTCGACGATGATGATCTTCTCTGCCGTTCCATGGACGCTGGCGGGTGGCTTGCTTGGTCCGATTGCCGCGGCGGCGATTGGCATCCTTAGCGGAGCAGTTCGCACGCTATGGGACACACATAGCATTTTCAGCACGGTGGAACTGGGATTGATGGCGACGTTATATGCGGTCGCGACCAGGCAGCGCTACCGAACCTATGTCTTCCGTTTTTTACGCCAACCCCTGTTCAGCGCGTTGACCCTCATTTTGGTGCACGCATTCCTATTTATCTTAAGCGCGTTCTTTACCGTCTCTACGACGGCAACCGTGACGCAGCGCCTGGATTACGCGTTCAGCAACCTGGGTGTAGTCAGCCTGGCATTCGGCGGGGAAATGTTGATTGCCGGTTTTGTGGCGCAAATTATTTCTGCAGCCTTTCCGAGACGCTGGGGATCCACAACACAGTTACAACCCTCTCCCGCAGAGACGAGTATTGAAACGCGATTCATCGCCGGCACGGGGACCATCATCGTCCTGCTGTTGGTTACGCTCCTCGTTGGAGACTGGATTGTCGCCGGCCGCGCAGCGCGCAGCTTGTTAAGAGACCGGCTTAGAAGTTCCGCCGAGCTCGCATCACAAAATGTCCCGTTTATTCTGGAGACCGGGCAGAATCTCATCCAGCAGACGGCCAATGATACGCGTCTGCAGAGTGCCAATACTGATCTGACGCCAATCCTGAATGAGCGGCTGGAGTCTATTCCCTATTTCAACCAGTTGGTTGTGATCGATCTGCCCAGCCGGACCGTCGTGGCAATCTACCCAAGCGATGTGCCATTTGTGATTAGCCGCCCAGAGGAAGATGGCTTGGCACTGGTTCAACAAGGTGTGTCGAATCAAATTTACACCATTCCGCCAACACAAGATGGGCAGCCGGCAGGCACTTCGTTCTTGGCAGCCATCCCGCAAACCCAGCACGCCTTGCTCGGTCGCATGTATCTCGGTGCCAACCCCTATACGCGATCGCTGATCAACAACCTTAACAGCCTGTCCGAAGTGGATGGTACCGGTATGTTGCTCGCTGAGGGAGTAATTGTATACGACTCGGAAAAAATGCGCACCTGGTCTCCTTATGATGGGCAGCGCAGCGAACGGCCTGCCTTCTTCGATGAAACCGCCTCCCTGGGGACCCGACAACTGGTCTATTACGAACCCGTAGTGGGTCATCCCTGGGCTGTGGTCTTGACCATTCCCGCCCAGGCGACACAGCAGCTCGCCCTGGATATCGCCCTGCCGATCTCGTTGATGATCGTGTTCGTGGGCCTGATCGCGTTAGTCTTCATGCGCGTCAGCCTGCGTGCCGTGACCAGTTCCCTGCAAAGTCTCGCCACCGATGCCAAGTATCTGTCCACAGGGAAACTGGATCGGCCGCTCAGTGCGGAAGGCGAGGATGAAATCAGTGAGCTGGCAAGCGCCTTTGAGCAGATGCGCATCAACTTGCAGGCACGCTTACAGGACTTGAACCGTTTGCTGGTCGCCAGCCAGGGCGTCGCCTCGAGTCTGATGCTGGGCGACGCGCTGCGCCCTGTACTGGAGGCAGTGATCGCCAACGGTGCCAGTTCGGCGCGCATCGTGCTGGTACGCGATACGTTCCCGACTACAGTCGAAACGCCCCTGCGTTTTGCCGATGGTTTGGAGCAGGATGTATATATGCACCTCGATCACCAGATCCTGGCGCTGACTGAGCAGCAGGAGCGACTGGTGATGGCAACCCTCTCGCGCAATCGGGGCTTGATGCTTGATCCCAATCTACCCCAACCCGAGTCCCTGATCGCCATCGCTCTCAAGCACGAGAATCGCTATTATGGGGTCTTGTGGGCGGCATACAACAAGCAGCGCGTCTTTAACGAATCAGACATCCGTTTTATCAGCACACTGGCGAGCCAAGCCGCACTCGCAGTGACAAACATCCGCTTGTTCTTAACGGTCGAAGTGAGTCGTCGCCAGCTGGAAGCGATTCTTAATTCCACGCCGGATCCGGTGCTTGTCACCGACGCCTCAAACCGGCTCATTCTGGCGAATCCGGCCGCCGGTCATGTCTTTGGTGTCACAATCCGTCGCGGCGAACGACCAAGCGTTGAACAGACCATCCAGGTCAAAGCATTGAACGATCTATTGAGCACGTCAGCCGGAGAAAAACGGTCCGCCGAAATTCACATGCCGGATGGCAGAACTTATCTGGCTATGGCTTCCGCCATGACCGCCGATGGCCGCACGGTGGGACGGGTCTGTATCTTGCGCGACGTCACCCAGCTCAAAGAGATCGACACGTTGAAATCCGATTTTGTTTCGACAGTCAGCCATGATCTGCGTTCGCCTCTGACGTTGATGCGTGGATACGCATCCATGATGGAGATGGCCGGGGAGCTGAACGAACAGCAAAAGAATTATTCCAGGATGATCGTGCAGGGCGTAGACAATATGGCGAAGCTTGTCAACAACCTGCTGGATTTGGGGCGCATCGATTTTGGGGTCGGCCTGCAAGTGGAGCAGGTTCCCGTTTTGGATATTGTAGAGCACGTGACGAGCTCACTTCAATTACTGGCAACACAGAAGAAAATATCGCTCGGCGTGGAGATCCCCCATGATTTGCCTCATGCCCTGGAAGCAGATCAGGCACTGCTTCACCAGGCCGTCTACAACCTGGTCGAGAACGCGCTCAAGTACACGCCCGAAGGCGGCGCGGTGACCATCCATTTGGAGTGTACTCCCGCGACGCTAACCTTCGCCATCGAAGATAGTGGCATCGGCATTCCGAAAAGCGATCTGCCGCGTCTCTTTGAAAAGTTCTATCGCGGCACGAACCGTGAAGCGCTGGCGCAACGCGGCACCGGCTTGGGGCTTGCCATCGTCAAGTCCATTGCGGAGCGGCACGGCGGAAAAGTATGGGTGGAAAGTGAACTCGGCAAGGGCAGCACATTTTTCCTGCTCATCCCGCTGGTACAGCCCAAAATGCCAGCCCCCTCCTAGGTGCTCATTCTATAATTCACGATTTCATGGTGCTGTTCCTATTTTCGCCTAAATAAAATTTAGTGACGAACTCTCTGGACATCTCGTTAACCAGCACAGAACGTTCATCTATGTGGCTCTGGTGATGAGATGCACTGTACATAGCAGACGGTACAATTGTGCTCTTCAAAACGTTAATAAAATGGAGGCATTCCTGTCGTAATGCAACTGTTATACTCTACTCCTTGCCAAAATGACAAAGCTGTGTAGAATTAACGTTGCTCCGTTCAGGGTGCCCCCCTCACTCTGAACGGAGCACT
>JBKPQD010000134.1:0-3967 GCA_046733915.1 Chloroflexota bacterium | reverse complement strand
GGGGAAGTCGAAGTCGGTGGCATGCGCCTGCGGCGTGACAATCTGCCGGTCATCCGTGCGATGGTGGGACTCGTCTTTCAGAACCCGGACGACCAGCTCTTTTCCCCGACGGTGTTCGAGGACGTTGCCTTTGGTCCGCTCCACATGGGACTGCCCGAAGCGGAAGTCATCGCCCGCGTAGACTCAGCCCTCGAAGCGGTGCGGATGTCGTCCTATCGAGACCGTTTATCTCATCATCTCAGTGTAGGGGAGAAGAAGCGGATTGCGATCGCGACGGTCCTGTCGATGGAACCGAAAATATTGATTCTCGACGAGCCATCCGCCGGACTGGACCCGCGCGCCCGCCGGACATTGATCAACCTGCTGCGCGAGCTTCCGATCACGATGCTTGTCTCCACGCACGACATGAAGCTCGTCCAGGAGCTTTTTCCGCGCACGATTGTCATGGACGACGGTCGGATCGTTGTGGATGGAAAGACAAAAGATATACTGGAGAATGAAAAGCTCTTGTATGAGCATGGGCTGGAGAAACCGTGACGTGAAAGTCCGCTTCGAAAAGAGCGGGCTTTTTATTTTGCCCGAGCGAATTCTGACAAGATCGGTCTGTAACTTGATACTTACATAGGTCGTCTTGTTTTAGATATACGGCAAATGGCAGTTTCATGATAGGGAGGAGAGGTCCTCCCGGGGAGAGAATCAATGCCCAAGCAAACTAGGAAGTCTTCTTTTATCCCGGTAGCTCTCATTTTGATGCTGCTGATCAGCGGCATGAATCTTAGAACTGTATACGCGACCACGGAACTAGTAAACATAAATGCGACTCCTTCACTCACGCCAGCAAGCTGTGACCAGGACAATGGCTGGACGTGGACCAGGGGTCCGTTGGAGCCTGAGCTGGCTGCGCAAGTGAAGAAGGAACTCAGCCACAAAGGCATTGATGCGACCGTCGTTGCAACAGGTTACGGAGAGGTGGATGCTTGTGGCATGTATTCAAAATATGGAGTGGACTTTACGATCACCCTGGCGAATACAAGACCAACGAACCAGATGCCTCCACAGAGTGTCATCGATACTGCCGTACCGGTCCTGAAGAAGGTTGGCAAACCCAATCTAGGGAATGTTCACCTGATTTCACCACAGGGGGAAAATATTCCGGTCCCCACAGACAACGCCACAAATGTTCAACCGCCTGCGGTGGCGCCGGTGGCCGGAGATGTCATTACCAAAAAAGTATATGTAGTGGTATACGACCCGTTGCTGAGTAACGGTCAATTGTTGAGTCAATACATGTCATGGAATGACTACAATTTGATGACCCAGCAGACTATCGATCTATTTAATCAGGCCTCCAACAACAGAATGCACTTTACAGTTGTAGGCACAACCGTTGAGACAAGCAAATGGCCGGAATTGATTGACGGATTTTCGTATACAGAACAGGAATATCTGGCTGTTCTCTTCGGACAGCAACCGCTGCACGAGCCCCAGGAAGCTGACTATAACAAACTGGTCAGCATTCCTGAATTTGATATTTGCGGCAAACTGAATCGTGGGGAGATTGACGAAGTGTGGCTGTACAACGCGCCCTATTTTGGCTTTTACGAGTCCCGGCTGGTCGGACCGGGAGCCTACAAGTACAACTCTCCGCCAATTATCAATAACAACACTTGTACAAAGCTGATCCCGATCATGGGAGCCAGCGTGGAACGCACCACGCATGAGGCGGTCCATAACTTCACGCATCGAGCGGAAGCCACCATGGAAAAAGTGTATGGCAGTTGGTCGCAGAATCGCACAAACCACAGCTGGGATCAATTTGGACTGGTCAAAATGCAATCGCCCAATTACTCCTACAGCGGTTGCGGAAGCTCGCATTATCCACCCAATGCTGTGTCGGATGAATACGATTACGGCAACCCATCCGGTACACCCTCAAATTGTCCCGATTTCCTAAATTATCCTAACCTCAGCGATCCTCTGCAAGTCAAACAGGTTGTGACGTGTTCTGACTGGGAATGCTCGGGGCTAGGGTATTACAAATATTGGTTCAATCATTTTCCAACGTTTCAAGGTTGTGGCTCAGACTACATGTCCAATGACTGGTGGATGTATTTCGCGAACCCTGCCAGTGCTTTGTCTCCTTCCAGTACTTGTCCTTCCGGTCTGCACTCGATCTCCGGAAGTACGGGTGTATCTGGTGCAATTCTGCAGTACGTCGATGGTTTTGCCAAGACCAGAATGACAGACAGCAGCGGCAATTATTCCTTGGTGGTGGCAAACGGCTGGTCGGGTACCATCCATCCCTATAAACTTGGCTACTCCTTCTCTCCGGTAAGCAAGAGTTACACCAACGTCTTGCAGGATCAGTCCGGTCAGAATTACACAGCACTCGCTGTAGCCACTCCCTATTATGTCAATATTGCTACGGGCAACAACAGCAATTCATGCACGTCCGCTGCCTCTCCCTGCCGGAACATCCAGGAGGCGATTAACAAAGCCAATACCGGAGGCATTATCTATGTGGCAAGTGGGACCTATTTCTTTTCGACCAATTCCAGTCCCAATGTTGTGATCGTCAATCAGGACATTACACTTTCCGGGGGCTGGAATTCCGATTTCACCCTGCAAAATGATGCCTCCACGATCGACGGTGCCAATATCGATAATGGAATCTTGGCGATCGCAGGCAATGTGTTCGTGGAGAATTTCGTTGTTCAAAATTCGATCTCCTCGAACAGCGGCGCGATCTATATTGTGGATGGCAACTTTACCCTGCGTGAAAGCACATTAAGAAATAACACGGCGAGCAGTAATGGGGCAGGGATATTCCTTGATCATGGCACGTTGCATGTCATTAATAGCACGATCAGTGGAAACCATGCGGATGCCTCTGGGGGCGGCATTTATGCGTCCAATTTTAGCCCGGCCTCGGTAAGCATTCAGAATTCGACGATTGCCAATAATAGTGCCTCTACGGGAGGCGGAATCGCTCACACGAACGGGGGGTTTAGCATCACCAACACCATTGTCGCCAACAATGCAGCTACAAGCGCGGCCCCAGATTGCTTCGGCACCATTGACACAGCGAACTTCAACATGATCGAAAACCTATCGGGATGCTCGGTCGTCAGTGGAAGCAATAACCTGAATGTGGATCCCCAACTGGTTGCTAATTTGACGGGCGATATGCCTGTTCATGTTCTGCTCTCAGGGAGCCCGGCGATCGATGCTGGCGATGACACGAGTTGTCCGGCAATCGATCAGCGTGGCGTGACGCGTCCACAGGGAAGTCGTTGCGATATGGGCGCGTATGAGTCTATGGTTATCACAACGCCAACGAACACACCGGCTCCGACCAATACATTCACTCCGACAGCGACACCGCCATACTCTTACAATCCTCTTTATCTATCCTTCACGGGCAGCCAAACGATCGGTGGTGTTTCCTCCGCCGATGAAGATATTTTGAAATTTGATGGGCAAAATTGGAGTCTATTCTTCGACGGCTCAGACGTCGGCGTGGCTAGCTCGGATCTCTTCGCCTTCGCGCTGCTGGATCCAGATTCGCTCCTGATGTCCTTCAGCAGCGCGGTCACTGTCAATGGGATCTCCGCCGCCCCGCAGGATGTGCTGCGCTTCGACGCAACGTCCTTAGGCAGCACAACCGCCGGTACCTTCAGCATGTACTTCGATGGCAGCGACGTTGGTTTTGATACGAGCGGGGAGAGCATTGACTCACTTTCCCTGCTGTCCGATGGACGATTGTTGCTATCCACAACGGGCAGTCCATCTGTGACCGGTGTGACAAGCGGCAGAGACGAAGATGTCTTGGCGTTCACCCCGACCTCGTTAGGGAATAACACCGCCGGGACATGGTCCATGTACTTTGACGGCTCCGATGTAGGCTTAGCAGACAGTAGCGGCGAAGATGTGGATGCACTGGATGTCGTCAATGGAAAGATCTATC
>JBKPQD010000133.1:0-3129 GCA_046733915.1 Chloroflexota bacterium | reverse complement strand
CCGTCCGTGCCGCGGCGCGCGAGCTGGGTGTGGAGATCGAATCGATTTGCGCCGAGAACGCGACCTGCGGCAAGTGTATGGTCCTGGTGGAGGAAGGTCGCTTCGAGAAGTACAACATCGACTCGAAGCGCGAGCACCTATCCCCCATGGGACGCGAAGAGCGCGCTTACCTGGAGCGTAGACCCAAGCTTCTTAAGGATAAAGGTTGGGAAATCGGACAGGTCCGTCTATCCTGCCAGTGTAGAGTGCTTGGGGATGTACTCATCAATGTCCCTGAAGAAAGCCGCGGCAACAAACAGATCGTCCGCAAGAGCGCCCGTGAACGAGCGATCGAGATCAAACCGTCCATTCGCAAATACTACGTTTCGATGACGCCGCCGAATCTCGAGCGCCCGATTGCCGATTGGGAGCGCCTCGCCAAAGGACTCGAAACTTCGATGGGCCTGGTCCGCCGCGGCGAGGAAAATCTGCCGCGCTGGTTCGATCTCACCGTTGACTATCAATGCCTGCGGACTCTATCGTCGACGCTGCGCGAAGCAAAATGGAATGTGACCGTCTCCGTCTGGCAGGATCGGGAAGTAATCGAAGTCCAGCCGGGATATGTCGAAGACAGCTACGGTGCAGCCGTCGACATTGGCTCGACGACTGTTGCGTTGTATCTCTGCAACCTGCGAACCGGGGAGATGCTGGCGGCCGAGTCCGAGATGAATCCCCAGATCGTATACGGCGAAGATGTGATGTCACGTATCCAGTATTCGATTGAAAACATGGATGGCTTGGAGAAACTGCACAAAGCCATCATCGCGACGCTGAATAAATTGTTGAAGCAGGCTGCGCAGACGGCCGGCATCAAAACGGAAGAAATCTTAGAAATGGTGTTAGTTGGCAATTCGACGATGCACCACCTTCTTTTGAATCTGCCTCCTAAAGATTTGGGGCTGGCGCCGTTCGTTCCTACGATTCATCGATCGATGGATGTTAAAGCGCGCGAGCTGGGATTGCAGCTCAATCCCTCAGGCAATATTCATGTGCTGCCGACAATCGCCTCCTTTGTCGGCGCCGATACCAGCGCGATGATTCTTGCGGAGGAGCCGCACAAGCAGGATGAGAACTGGTTGTTGATCGACGTCGGCACAAATGCCGAATTGATTCTGGGAAATCGCAAGCGATTAGTTTGTACTTCTACCCCAACTGGTCCCGCCCTGGAAGGCGCGCACGTGGAGTACGGGATGCGCGCCGCGCCGGGAGCGATCGAGCGCGTCCACATCGATGAGAAGACGCTCGAACCACGTTATAAGATTGTTGGTGAAGAGCAATGGAATACGGGTAAAGCTAAGGGGATCTGCGGCTCGGCCATCATCGACGCGGTGGCTGAATTGTTCCGCGCCGGTATCGTCGACTCGCGGGGTAAGTTCAAGAAGAACCTGAACTCAAAGCGCGTGCGTGAAGGCGAGAACGGCTGGGAATATATCATCGCCTGGGCCGAGGAAACATCCATAAGCAGAGACATCCCGATGACTCAGCAGGATGTGCGGCAAATTCAACTGGCAAAAGCCGCTTTATTTACTGCGGCACGCACCTTACTCAAACGCAGTGGATTGCAAAGCCCTGATAAAATCATTCTTGCGGGCGGCTTTGGAAGTTATATTGATAAAGAGAAAGCGATGCTGATCGGTTTAATCCCCGACTGCGCGCTGGAGAATGTGTATGCGGTTGGCAATGCCGCCGGTGACGGCGCGCGGATCGCCTTGCTCAACGTTGAAAAGCGTAACGAAATCGATTCGGTCACCCGCCGGGTGGAACGCTTCGAGCTCCCCACCGATCCGGAATTTCAAAACCAGTTCATGCTCGCCACCAGTTTCCCGCACATGAGCGAGCCATTTGAACACATCGCTCATTTGATTCCCAATCGTCAAGTGGATCCAATGGCGAAGAATTTTATGAAATGAATTTGTGCCCTTGTAGGGCAGCTGGCCCACCCTACAAGGGCACATGAGGTGATAATGAATAAATTTCTAGAACGACTCAACAGTGGGGAAATCCTCGTCGCGGATGGGGCAACCGGTTCCAACTTGCAGAAGATGGGACTCAAGCCGGGGCGTCCGCCGGAGGATTTGATCATCGACAACCCGGACCTGTTGTATCAACTGGAAAAATCCTTCGTGGATGCCGGCTCGGATATCATTCTCACCTGTACCTTCGGTGGGACCCGGATGCGCATGAAAGATTCCAAATATCAGGATCGTACTCCCGAGGTTAATATCCGCGCGGCAGAGATCGCACGCAAAGCCGCTGGTTCGCGCAACGACGGCGTGATGGTCGCCGGTTCCATGGGACCGGTCGGTGCGCTAATCAAACCCTATGGTCCGCTTGACGCAGAGGATGTCAAAGCCACATTTGCGGAACAAGCCAAGGCTCTCGCGGAAGGCGGCGTAGATTTATTGCTCATCGAAACTATGTTCTCCTTCGAAGAGACAACGGCTGCGTTTGAAGGGGCAAAATCCGTCACCGATCTGCCGATTGTCGTCTCCTTCAGCTATGACCGTGGCACACGCTCGATGATGGGTGTCAAGCCCAAGGACGTCATCAAGCGCTATTATGAGATGGGTGCAACCATGATCGGTGCAAACTGCGGAACAACCCTGGAGAACATGGAAGCGGTTGTCAAGGAGTATGCGGCGACGGTGCCCAACGTGCCACTCTGGGTCAAGCCAAATGCCGGGGTCCCGCACATGGATATCCAAACCGAACAGGGAGTCTACGATATGGGACCGGAAGATATGGCGATGTATGCAAAGAAATATGTGGAGTTGGGAGCAAAAGTGGTCGGCGGGTGCTGCGGGAATACGGCGGAACACGTGGCCGCAATTGTGAAGGCAGTAAAATAGTGGGGCACCATGCATGCACTGCGCGCAGGCGTAAGTGTATACTGTCCCTATAAATTTATATGCGCCAAGAAATTCTCTCGTTATTAGCTGGTCATAAAACTGACAAGGTTCCCGCGTTCAGCGGTTTGATCCACGTTACAACGGATGGACTGGATCGAGAGGGATTGAGCCTTCATGAAGTCCATCACGATGCGCAGAAGATGGCAAAGGCCGCCGCGAGTACCTTCCGCCTGACCGGGAT
>JBKPQD010000132.1:0-2304 GCA_046733915.1 Chloroflexota bacterium | reverse complement strand
CCCCACGTCTGTCGTCGGCAGCGTCAGATGTGTATAAGAGACAGGCGCGCTGCTGACTACGACGATGGTCCGCCAGCGCGAAGTGATCGAGGAACTGGATAAGGAAGGCTTGCGCCCGCGGATCAAAGTCATGGTCGGGGGTGCGCCGATTACCAAAGATTGGGCAGAAAAAATCAAAGCTGATGGCACCTCGGAAGACGCTGTGGGCGCGGTGAAGCTGGCGAAGCAACTGGTTGGGAAGGAATAAAGATTTGATTTGTCAGTAAGCTTGAGCGTGTTGCACCATTGGGAATGACATGCTGTAAGACCGACGATGACAGCATAGAGACAGAAACCTCGCGAGGGCACTATCTTGTGCAAAAACCGCCAAGGTACGCAAGATTTTGGCAGGACATTGTCCCGAAGCGCTTGATCCGAAGGTGAGCGAAGAAATGGCAAGGATTATTAAGCCTGTTGAAAATTAAATACGATATCGGTGGTTTTGATCCGGCCTGCCAGAAACATATGGGAGTACTCGATCACTGCTAATTCCTTCTCTTTCACCAAAGAGAACCTTTTTTCAATATAGAGGTGTCCTATGCAACCGAAATTATCATTAATTAGCGACGAGCTCATTGGACGCATTTTGGAGGAGGCCTACGAACTGCTGAAATGTCCAGGTATCAAAGTACAAAACCCTGATGCGCGGGATTTACTTGCTACAGCCGGTGCAAAACTATATCCGGATAACTATGTTGTCGGAATTCCTCCGGAACTCGTTCACAGGGCGTTGGAAAGCGTGCCGCGCGAATTTTATTTATATGATTACGATGGCAACCCTGCTGTCCACTATGGCGGCGACTCGGTCCACTTCGACCCGGGTTCCTCGGGGATTGCCATACTGAACCCAGAAACACTGGAGCATGACACCACCGAAACATGGCATCTGCTGCGTTTGCTCAAGGTGGCAGAGCAGCTGCCTCAATATGACGCTCAATCGACAGCGGTCATTTGCCACGATGTTCCCAAGGACATCCAAGATTCCTACCGCTTGTATCTGGTATTGCTCTATTCCAAGAAACCCATTGTCACCGGCGCGTTCTCGAACAAGACCGTGCAGGAAATGATAGACATGCTGGCGCTCTTCTCGGGGAGCCCGGAAGCCGCCCGCGAAAAACCACGCGCTATTTTTGATGTGTGCCCGGCACCGCCCCTGATTTGGAGTAATTTCGGTGCTGGAAATCTCATCGCACTGGCAAAGTCCGGCATCCCGGCGGAAATTGTATCGGTGCCGTTGGCAGGTGCGGCAGCGCCGGTCACGCTGCTGGGGATGATCACGCAGCACACGGCTGAATGTCTGGCCGGCATCACGATCCATCAACTGGCACGGGCTGGCTCTCCGGTCGTTTGGGGCGGCGCAGCGGCGATCTTTGACATGCGCAAAGGTGCTACACCGATGGGTGCCGTCGAAACGGCGATGCTCGATTGTTCCTACGCGCAGGTTGCCAAGTCTCTTCAGATGCCTACCCATACATATCTTGGTGCCACAGACTCGAAGCTTGTCGATGCACAGGCGGGCCTCGAGAGTGGCATCACTGCCATGATTGGCGCATTGAGTGGAATCAACATGATCTCGGGTTCCGGTATGCTGGATTTCCTTGCCTGTCACAGTGCTGAAAAACTAGTGATCGATGCGGAAGGCATTTCCATGGCAAAGCGTATGGTGAAGGGTGTCAAGCAGCATACGGAAACTCTTGCCACAGGCTTTTACGATGAAAAAATCAATTTCAAAGGCGGTGATTTCCTCAAGCAGAAAATCACGATGCAGCTTTTCCGAGAGGAGCAGTATTTGCCGAGCAGTATTATCGATCGGGATTCAACACGCGCCTGGAAAGCCGCCGGCGCCCTGGACGCTTTCGGACGCGCAAAGGTGCGCGTGAACGAATTGCTCGCTTCGTATCGACGACCAGAGCTCGATCCCGTCACGGAAAGCAGACTTCACGCCTTCATGCTCGATCGCAGTAAGAAGGCCGGACTCGAAGAACTGCCCACCCTCGGAGATTTTCAGCCTGCTTAACTCCGAGTCGGATCTGTGCAGACGGCAGGGGTCGGATGATTGCTTGGTCAGGAGCCGGTTCATGAACTTTCTCTTGTTGTGGTATAAAATTTAGGAACCATGTCTATGGGCCCGATATTTCCACGCTGAGCGAAGTGGTCTCAACAAAGAGCGCTCAGCATGGATCATTTAGGAGAACTATGCTCAAACAAGCTCATGCAATCTCAGAAGAACTGATCGAATGGCGGCGTGATTTCCATATGCACCCG
>JBKPQD010000131.1:0-5760 GCA_046733915.1 Chloroflexota bacterium | reverse complement strand
GCTCCGTGGGAGTCTTTCGTCCGCGCAGCGCGGAGATGACCGGTTCCGCGCTGACGAGCCGATCGGCATAGGGCGTATCAACGAGATATTCGCGCAGAATCTCGTACATGGCGTGCGTCAACCCGTCAGCGTGGACGTTGTTTCTCGAGGTGTTGACCGCGATTCGGTCAGGGTTGAGGCGGATGATCGTCTCGCGCAGGAGGTCGCGCACTGATTTATCATATCCCAAGATCTCTTCGAAAACATCGAGACGCTGCAGGGCATCCTTCTCCAAGTTACCAATGATGGCGATCTTTTCTCCTTCGCGGGTCAGAATCAGGGCCGAGGTCCAGGTGAGATCGTTTGCACCGATCAGCAGGTCGAGCGCCGGGTCACGAACACCGCTGGTTTCGCGGACAAACGTGAGCCACATAGCGATTTGTTGTTCTTTTAGAATTTCGATTGCCTGGGCTACTTTTTCTTGAATGAGGGTCATAAGATCTCCATTAGTTAGGCGCTTTCCTCGGCGCCGAGAATAGTTTTCTGTGGATATGCCAACTTACGCGGCTCTTTCACGAGAAATATCAAAATGGACATGACTGCGATGGATATCACACTCGATAGTCCAAAGGTGAGCAAAAAGCCTCGGGTATCCGCCAGCCAGCCACCGACCAGCGGAGCAATAATGGTCGCGGGTGCGGTGAGTGTCTGCGCAAGACCAATATAGAATGGACGTTCGTCCTCGCCGCTAAAATCGACGGTCATCGTCATTCCATTGGTCCAAATCGACACATTCGAAAAACCTGTCAGGACGAAAATCGGGAAGAACCACGCAAGTGAGGGGGCGAACCAGGCGAGTAGGGAGCTCAACATGGCAGATGCTGCCCCAATGATCAACATCAAGCGGTGGCCGACACGATCTCCCAGCCAGCCCATGCCCGCGTTGGCGACCATCTGCGCTATGGTGAGAGTAGCTGTCAGGTATCCGGCGGTAACCTCCTGCATATGGAAGCGGCGCAGGGCATAGACAATGTAGAATGAGAATCCCATCGTCGCGAACTGGGAAAGAATGCGGGATGCAAGGAACCAATCAAAATTCCGATCGCGCTTGAGAATTTGTGCCGCTCCATGCCAGAAGGGAGGAGGATTCTCTTCGATGACTTTATCATTGTCGGCAGGTTCGCGGGTTTGGAACAGAAAGAACCACGAAACGATAAAGAAGACACAGGCAATCAGAAAACAGTATAAAAAACCACGCGGCGCCTCGAACCAGTTAAGTAGATAGCCGGCACTGATGGCTGCGGCGCTAATGAACAGGTTGGCCACAGCAGCCTGGGTTCCAAAAAATGTGCCGCGCGCATCGGACGGAATGATCTTGGAAATTAAGCTGGTCCAGGCGTTGGCGGTGAAGCCGCCGCCCAGTCCCTGCCAGATCAAACATAGGAACGTCAGTACCAAGCCAGCCTGGACTCCAATTTTGGGTAACAGTAAGGCGACGAGGGCAAGCCCCAAAAAGGGGATGCGCTCGTGGATTGTCATCAGCATCACGGTCCGTTTGTAGCGGCGCAGCCGTGCCGTGTGGCTGGCCGTGAATAACTGCGGGAGGAGCCAGCCCGTCGCGTGAATGGCGGGTACGAGTCCAATCAAGGTTGCGGAATTGGTCATCGAGGCGACGAAAAGAGGCATGATGGTGCTAAAGGAAACAAATCCGATTGCCAGTCCAAAAAATCCGCCATCCAATAAATTGACGATGACATTATGCCGCAAATGTCTGCGGACAAATTGTTCGACGTTGGTGAGGGGGAGCATGATCTGATTCTACACTAGTAGCGCATCCCCACAGATTCAGAGATTGCCTCTTGACAGGTTGATCCATTTGCGTAAAATAAAAACGAACGTTCGTTCATATATGGAGAACTTATGCATAAAGAAAAACAGACGAAAGGCGAAGTGACCCGGCTGGCAATTGAAGACGCAGCGATCCATCTTTTTCTCGAGCAGGGATACCATGCCACCTCTATGCGCCAGATCGCTGATCGCGCAGAGTTGGCGCTCGGGGGTATCTACAATCATTTTTCCAGCAAGGACGAAATCTTCCAGGCGATTATCGTCGATCAACATCCCTACAAAAGAATTTTGCCTTTGATTTTGGAAGTCGAGGGCGATACGGGCGAGGAGTTCTTCGGGAATGCCTTTCGAATCGTTGTAAATGAGCTGGGCAAACAACCGGAGTTTATTAACTTGATGTTCATCGAGCTGGTGGAATTCAAAGGCAAACACGGCTCCGTCATGCTGCGGGAAATTGCTCCCAAGGTTTTACCTGTTTTTGAAAAGGTAATCAAAGCCAGAAAGGATCTGCGCATTACAAATCCTGCCGTCCTGATGCGTTCCTTTTTTGGCATGATCATTTCCTACTTTGTTACGGAAATGGTCATTGCCAATTCGGTTGTGAACAAGTTGATGCCCAAAAATAGCACAGACCTCTATATCGATATTTTCCTAAAAGGCATTTTAAAGGAACCAGCATGAGCTCACGCCTACTCTCCATTATTCGCAAGGAATTTATCCAGATCTTCCGCGATCCCCGAACTCTCGTGTTGATCATTCTCATGCCGATCATGCAGCTGTTCCTGCTTGGATATGCAGCGACGACCGACATTAAAAATATCTCCCTTGCCGTCTGGGATCAGAGCCAGTCACCGCAATCGCGCGCCCTGCTGGACGCCTTCCGCGCCGCCAATTATTTCAGCATTGATTATCCTGTTTACTCCGCAAAAGAATATACGGGTCTGATCGAGGCGGGGAAAATCCGCGCTGCGCTGATCATCCCGCCAGATTACGAAACGCGACTGCTGCAGGGAAAAGCACAGGTATCCATGGTGCTGGATGGCTCGGATGCGACCGTAGGCGGTACAGCGCTTTCCACGGCGAAATTGATCGGTCAATCTTATGCAACCAAAGTACTGACAGAACAAGCCGCGCTGACGGGACGACCCTCTTCGTTTACTCCGCCCCTCGATGTACGGACGCAAGTCTGGTACAACCCGGACCTCATTGCAGCCTACTTCAATGTTCCCGGTGTGATCGGCATGATCCTATATTTCATTACAGCCCTGCTGACCGCCTCATCCATTGTGCGCGAGCGCGAGCGTGGCACCATCGAGCAGTTGATTGTCACACCTATCCGCTCCTGGGAATTGGTGTTGGGAAAAATTTTGCCTTACACCATCCTCGCTTTTATCGATACGCTCGAAATCCTTGTCATCGGACACTGGTGGTTCAAAGTCCCGATCCGAGGCGACTTAGGGCTGATCTTTGCCCTCTCTGGTCTATTTCTGTTGTCGAGTTTAGGCATTGGTTTGTTCGCCTCCACGATTGCCAATACCCAGCAGGAGGCCTTCATCACTGTGATGGTCACGATGCTGCCGAGCATTTTTCTTTCGGGATTTTTCTTTCCCATTGAAGCGATGCCCAAGTTCCTGCAATATGTCTCGGCGATTGTGCCGCTCCGCTATTTTCTTGTCATTATCCGCTCGCTTTTGCTCAAAGGCGTCGGCGTGGAAGCATTGTGGAATGAAATCATTGCGCTCGCGATCTTTGCAGTCGTCATTATGGGCGCGGCAGCTTTGCGCTTCCGCAAACGATTGGATTAATTTTTCAGGAGGTAACCATGCAACATAGACGTCCCCCTCTTCCGGCGATCATTCTGGTCGTATTAATCATCGCCGCAGGTACGTATTACGGAGTCCGCACACGGAAGGCGGATAGTGACGGCCAACTGACTGCATCCGGAACGATTGAATCGACGGTGGTGAATATCTCACCAGAGATGGCTGGAAAAGCCAAGGATGTGCGGGTCAGTGAAGGACAATCCATCAAAGCAGGCGATGCGTTGTTTTCTCTGGACGATAGCCTGCTCGCCGCACAACGGAACGTTGCCCAAACGGGCGTTGATTCTGCCCGCAGCGGGCTACTGACGGCCCAAGGTGCGTACAATATGGCCCAGGCACAATACGACGCCGCCATGACGGCTGCCCGTGCGCAGCAGGGTGCGGGGCGTTTGGTCGATTGGATCGGACGCACGCCCGGCCAGTTTGATCAACCGCTCTGGTATTTTAGCCGCCCCGAACAGATTGCCGCGGCGCAAGCGGAAGTGGATGCATCCTTCCAGGCAGTTCAGAAAAGCCAATCTGACTTCGATGCTGTTGTCAAGGACCTGAATAACGCCGCTTTCGTAAATGCAGAGACTCGTCTTTCTCAGGCACGCATCAGTTATCTAAATGCCAAGTCGGTCCGCGACCATGCCCAGGCGACAGGAGGCAATGTAAGTCCGGATAGTCTTGATATTCATACCCCACCCTTTATTTCTTCCTATCAAACCAAAATCGAAGTTGCAAAAAGACTAAGCGGCGATAGCGATGTTCTCAGCGCCGCGAATGATGCTCTCGACGCCGCCGAAGCTGAACTGCAAGACGCACAAAAGGCTTATCGCGCCTTGTTGAGCACAGCCGCCGCATCCCAGGTCAAGGAAGCTCGTGCCGCGCTTTCGGTGACGCAGGAACGCTATCAAGTGGCACTCGATACCTTGAGTCGTTTGCAAACGGGTGAATATTCTCCCCAAGTGACGATTGCTTCGACGAGCTTGGACCAGGCAAAAGCCGGGCTGCAGCATGCCCAGACGGCTGTCCAACAGGCGCAAGCAAATCTGGCGCTGCTCGATAAGCAACTCAGCAAACTGACCGTTTATGCCCCTATGGATGGAGTCGTATTAACGCGCAATATCGAACCGGGTGAATTTGTCCAGCCGGGCGCGACGACCTTCGCCATGGCAGACCTGAACAATATCACTATCACCGTCTATATTCCCGAGGACCGTTACGGTCAGATCAAACTCGGACAGCAAGCCTCTGTGACTGTGGACTCGTTCCCCGCTGAAACCTTTACCGCCGAGGTCATTCATATCGCAGATCAGGCAGAGTTCACGCCGCGCAATGTGCAAACGGTAGAAGGACGCAGTGCAACGGTTTATGCCATCAAATTAAAGGTAATAGATACGGAAGGTAAATTGAAAATCGGTATGCCGGCGGATGTGCAGTTCAAATAGTGTGTTTGTAGAGACCGGCGGCTGTCCGTCCCTACGGAGAATATGATGGATGATTTAGTCCACGCCAACAACGTAAAAAAATATTTTGGTGATATCCGCGCTGTGGATGGTGTTTCTTTACAAATTCCGCCCGGCGAGATTTATGGGCTTGTCGGCGCGGATGGGGCCGGGAAGACAACCACGATGCGTCTGCTTGTCGGCGCGTTGTTGCCCGATGCCGGCGAAGTCACCGTCTGCGGCTATGATGTTATCCGCAAGACGGAAGCTGCCCGCTCGCAGCTTGGTTATCTCTCACAGCGGTTTTCGATGTATGAAGACTTAACGGTCCTTGAAAACATTCGCTTCTTTGCCGAAGTGCGCGGATTGAAACCCAATGAGTGGTTGCCGCGCTGCCTGGACATTCTCGAATTCGTCGGGTTGGATAAGTTCACCGATCGCCGGGCGGGACAGCTGTCCGGGGGCATGAAGCAAAAGCTGGGACTTGCCTCGGCGCTGGTCACTCGTCCGCGTGTTTTGTTGCTCGACGAACCTACGACCGGCGTCGACCCCGTCACGCGCCAGGATTTTTGGCAACTGGTGATCAAGTTGGTCTCTGCTCCCTTCCACCCTGAATCTTCCGTTGGAGACGCCGCGAACGGACAAGGAGTTTCCGTGATTATCTCCACTCCCTACATGGA
>JBKPQD010000130.1:0-9428 GCA_046733915.1 Chloroflexota bacterium | reverse complement strand
AATTGTGCTTCTGCTATAATCAGGGAACATCTCTGTCAACGCGACAGAAGGTCTCAGAGGATGCATGGATAGCAAAACGCAGATCACCATTCGTACGAAAAAGCTTGGGATTTTGATCCGTGATGCGCGCCTGACTGCCCGCAGAACCGTGCAGGAATGCGCCGAAGCCATTGGTGTTCGGAAAAGTATCTTTCGTTCCTTCGAAGAAGGAGTGCGATCACCATCTCTGCCAGAACTTGAAGCGCTTGTCTTCTTCCTAGATATGTCTCTCGATCACTTTTGGGGCCGGGAGATCAAATCCACCGCACCGTCTCCCCGGAAGCGTATTGACCTGCCTAAGCTGCTCACCTTGCGTCAGCGCAAGATCGGAGCGCTCCTGCGCCAGGAACGGATGAACGCCAGTATCTCGATTCGGAATCTGGCGGCGAAAACCGGGATTGCAAGCTCGCGCATCAAAGCCTACGAGTTGGGGGAGCGGCCCATTCCCTTGCCTGAATTAGAGCTCTTGATCAGCACCCTTGGCGGGCGGATCGAATCTTTCTTCGATCGTCATGGTCCCGTCGGCCAATGGATATTGAGCGAAGAAGCAATCCAGCACTTCTTGGAAATGCCATCTGAGTTGCGTGAGTTCGTCGCCTTACCGGTCAATCGTCCTTATTTGGAACTGGCCAAGAAACTAAGCAACATGTCACGGGATAAGCTACGCTCCGTGGCGGAAGACTTGCTCGACATCACCTACTAATCCACATCGTGCGCCCCGAAGGCTTACATGATTCAACGGTCTTCGCGACGTTTTGCACAAAGTGAGACCAAACGTGGAAACGACTAATCCCATTACAATTGCCGCCAATGGCAAACGGGAATACGCGCAGAACAATTTCAAAACTGCGGCCGGGTTGTTCGCGCAGGCCGCGCAAATGTATGCGTCCATGCAGGATGCGCTCAATGCGGCAGAGATGAAGAACAATGAGAGTGTGGCACTTTTACAGGCTGGGAATGCAAAAGGCGCCCTGCAGGCCACCGATGGAACAGAGGAAGTTTTTCAACAGGCCGGCGATCTCAAGCGACAGGGCATCGCTGTCAGCAACCGCGCCGCCGCCCTGGAGGGACTCAAAAAGTGGAAGGAAGCCCTCGCAGAATACGACCGGGCTGCCTCATTGTTTGAACAAGCCGGGGAAGGGGATATGCACTCCATCGTGCGCAAAGCCGCGGCGAATATCAATCTCAAACGCGGACATCTCGTCGACTCCCAAATGGATGTATATGACTCCCTGCGTCTCGTGGAAAAACCAAGCTTGACGCAACGCATCATGAAGTTTTTGATCAAGCTGGGCTTGGTAAAATAAGAATGGTATCGTAAGGGTGACCCACAAGATCACCTTACAGGCATGTGGAAACTGTGATCAATTCCCTGGTCCGTCCGGTGGATCTTAGCGATCATCAGCAGCTATCGAACCTGATCTTCTTTGAGACCCACATCCATCGTCACCTGGATTGGCGCTCGCCCCTCGAATGGCTGGGCGCTCCTTTTTATTGGGCGCTGGAGGAAGGCCGGCACATCACCGCCGCACTGGCGTGCCCGACCGAAGTGGATGGAATCGCCTGGGTGCGGTTGTTTGTGTACGCGGGACACCGATCGGCGGATCATGCGTGGAATTCGCTCTGGTCCACTGCGAAGGAGACGATTGCCCGTGCAGGCGGGGCGACCGTCGCCGCGATTGCCATGCAGAGCTGGTTCCAGCAGGCACTCGCGACAACCGGATTCGAAAACCGTCAGCAGATCGTGATGCTCGAGTGGCACGATCAGCCTTGGGTGTCGTATGGAGTGAACGGCATCCGCATCCGTAAAATGGCTGAAGCCGACCTGTCAGAGGTCGTCGAAACGGATAATGCCGCTTTCGATCCGCTCTGGCACAATTCCATCGAAACACTTCAGCTGGCATTCTCTCAAGCGTTGTTCGCTACCGTGGCGGAGAGCTCTTCCGGCATTTGTGGCTACCAAATGACAACCGGTCATGGACAGCGCGCTCACCTGGCACGCCTGGCGGTGCACCCACAGGTACAGGGGCGTGGTGTAGGTCGCGCCCTCTTAAGCGACCTCTTCACCAAAGTCAGGCAGCGTGACATCGTGCGTCTGAGCGTCAACACGCAAAGCGATAATGCAACTTCCCTGAGCGTATACAAGAAAATGGGATTTCAGCGCACGGGGGAAGAATATCCCGTGTATACTTTTGATGTTGCGGCTCATGGATAAAAACTGAGCCTGGCGAACTTATCCTTGTATAATGAATGCAACGAAATGAACATTCACCCGGTCTAATACTGTAGCCTGTTGATGGAGGAAGCATGACAAACCGCCAAGATGCCATGATTATCAATTCCCTTGTGCGCCAGGCATTGACTTCGATGCAGGAGGTCATGGGAGATAATGGTTTGAATGCTGTGTTGCGTACCAGCGGCTTAGAACGATTTATTGGCAATCTCCCACCGAATAATCTTGAGCCCTCCATTCAAGCCTCGCAATATGCAAAGTTGAATGAAGCCATCGAACAATTCTATGGGCGCGGGGGCAAGGGCATGCTGCGCCGCATCGGCAAAGCCTCCTTCCAGTACGGCATACGAGAGCAATCCGCATTATTGGGTGTCGCAGGAGTAGCACTCAAGTTATTGCCGGAAAAACAGCGTATCAAGTTCATCCTCAATGGAATGGGGGATGCGTTGAAGAAGAGTAATCCCGAGGTGCAAGCGTGGGTGGATGAGACTGGCGATCGGCTCGCGTATGTTGAATCCACCTGTGCGATCTGCAACAGCCGTCACAGCACCGAACCAATCTGCTATCTGTATAGCGGATCGATTGCCGAAGCTGTGCATTGGGCAACCGGAAAAGATTATGTCATCACAGAAACCCACTGTATTGCGAAAGGCGATCCCTACTGCCGCTTTGAAGTGGGAGATGTACGCGAGTGACCGAACCCAGACTTTCCAATCGGAATCTTCGCCGCTTCATTGAGACCCTGGCGACGGAGTTGGGCGAAGACCAGTTCAGCGCCATGCTTGGATTGTCAAAACTTCCCGCGGAGTGGGCTGACTCAGATACGTTGGTCAAGTTGAATATGGTCGAATCGGCAAAGGCATTTGCAGCCCTGCAAGCCGCCATGCGCAGCTATTTTGGGCGCGGCGCCCGCGGTGTCCTCCTGCGCGTGGGTGAGCGCATGTGGAACAAGCTCCTCGACGATGCATCGATCGGCAACCGCGGATATGCAACAATCATCAAGAGACTCCCTTTAAATACCCGGCGAAAATCCACGCTGGAATTGGTGGCGCGTTTTCTGAGCGCTCAGCCCGGCGATATGGAGGTCCACACTCTGGACACGGACCTCCTGCTCGTTGATCATGCCTCTCCCACCGCGAGTGGCTACAGCGACTCGCTACCGATCTGCTTCGTCACGCAGGGTGTAATCAATGAGAGCCTCACCTGGGCAACCTGGCAGGGACATGACGTCGAGGAAGTCGCTTGCAAAGCACGAGGCGATAAAAACTGCGAATTCAAAGTGACAACGGCAAAATAGAATGAAGACATTCGAAGCAAAGTTAAAAAGCAAGGATAATATTGATTTTTTCGTTCGTGGCTGGGAGCCGGACCAAAAACCCAAGGCAATTGTTGCCCTCGTGCACGGACTCGGCGAACACACAGGTCGCTACGAGCATGTTGCCAAAGCAATGACAGAGGCAGGCTACGCAATCGCCAGCTTCGACCTGCGCGGGCACGGCAAATCCGGCGGCATTCGTGGGCATTTCCCCTCGCTCGAGGCGGTTATGCAGGATATCAAGGACTTTTTTATTTTCCTGACAGAACGTTATCCTAATACTCCGCAATTCTTGTATGGGCATAGTCTGGGAGGATTATTGGTACTCACCTATGCCCTCAAGAACAAAACGGGGCTCAAGGGAGTGATCGCGACCGGCGCGGGACTGCGTTCCCCCATCCATGAGCAAAAAATGAAAATCATAATGGCGAAGTTGCTTGGTTCGCTGGCACCATCCGCGCTGGTCGCCAGCGGCTTGGAAACAGCCGCGATCTCGCAGGATCAGAACATCGTCGATATTTATATCAAAGATCCTCTTGTTCATGACCGTATCAGCCTTGGCTTTGGAAAAACCGGATTGAATGCAACCGATTTTGTCTGGAGCCATGCCGAAGAGTTTTCTGTGCCGCTGCTTATTATGCACGGTACAGCAGACCGAATCACCTATCCACATGGCAGTGCAGATTTTGCCAAATTGGCAGCCAAAAACAATAAAGACGTGACTCTCAAGTTATGGGAGGGGATGTACCACGAGGTTCACAATGAACCGGAAAAGGAACAGGTGCTCCGGTTCATCATCGACTGGCTGGACCGTCATTTGTAAGTAAAACGCCTGTCACGTGTTCTTAAGAACGTCCTAAACTTTTCCTAGACAAAACAATTTTGGCATGGGAAAATTTCCAGGCTGCCGTACGCCTGTCGTGACTGCATAACGAACCAGAAATTATTGTTCTTGCGTGGTTATTCAAAAGACGAGCAAGTTAAAGAGCGGTAAGCCAACAAATTTCATCAAGGAGTATTCATGAGTCCCGAAAGAGAAACGAGTAAACGTCAGGCCCGCCGGGAGGAAATGCGGCGTCGTACTCAACGTCAGCGATATATTACGATTGGATTGATCGTTCTGGGAGCGCTGGTCATTGTCCTTCCGATTGCCTATCAAATGCTTAAGCCGGCGGCCGCCGTCGTGTCTGTGGATCCCGGTACCCACCCAAATGCGAATGACAATACGATGGGCGATCCCAATGCGCCGATCAAGATCGAGGAATTCTCCGATTTCCAGTGTCCGTTCTGCGAGCGCTTCCACCAGCAGACGGAGCCACTACTGCGGCAATATTACATTGATACCGGCAAGGTTTTGTTTACGTATCGTTCGATGGGTAACTGGGTCAGTGGCAACGTCGGCGGAGCCAACACCGAATCGCAGGATGCCGCTGCGGCTGCCTATTGCGCCGGCGAACAGAATAAGTTCTGGGAGATGCACGCTCTGCTGTTTGGGAACGTGCTCGGAGAAAATGTAGGTTCCTTTTCGGATAAGCGCATTCCGTTAATTGCAGAGAAAATCGATGGACTGGATATGGACAAGTTCAACCAGTGTTATGAAAGCGGCAAGTTCAAAGACCGCGTCCAGAAGGATTTCCAGGATGGCCAGGCTGCCGGTGTTACAGGCACTCCCGGTTTTATTATTAGCTACACATTGAATGGGGAGACCAAAACGGAAAAAATTGAAGGCGCTGAGCCGTTCACAACCTTCCAGCAGAAACTCGAGGCGATCCTGAACCAGATCGGCGCTTCCTAAATAACAGCAAATAAAAAGGACACGGACCCCGTGTCCTTTTTGATTCTTCCTTAGCACCACATGAATGTTCTGCTCGCCACGGTTCCCGGACTAGTTACGAGTGTATAATGAAATTGGAAAGACATTTCGTTTGGGATTGTCTGATGAAACATCGCTATTTTCGCTCCCTGCTTTGCTCCATTTTTATTCTTGCCTTACTCAATTCCTGTGCGGGGGTTCCCATTCCAATTCCGGGTAATGCCACGGCAACGCCCATCCTTCCAACACCGACCGCCTATCAGCAGGCAGTACCTCCCCTTTTGATCGAAACGAATCCGCCGTTGGATACCGTCATCGGACAGGACGCGCCGATCACGTTCTATTTCAATCAGGCGATGAACAAACCCTCGGTAGAATCGGCATTACGAGGCTTGCCGGACGGGACGTTCACCTGGGATGATGAAGCAACTCTTGTTTTCAACCCCACCCAACCTTATCCGGCGAATGGTAAATTAGATCTCACCATTGCCAGTTCCATCCAATCTGCTACCGGGTTTGGCGTCCAGGACGCCACCAACCTCTCCTTCCGCGTCGCAGATCTTTTGCGGCCGACAAACATCTTACCTAAGCAAGATTCAACCGACGTGGATGTGGAGGCTGCAGTCGCTGTCTCATTCAACCAGCCGGTCGTCGCTCTGGGTGCCGATCCTGCGTCATTACCTCCGGCTTTCAACCTGGAGCCCTCTGTAAAAGCACGCGGGGAATGGATCAATACCAGCACTTACATTTTGTATCCCGAACCGGCTATGGCAGGCGGAACCGTATACACCGTCAGATTAAATCCCGATCTGAAAACGGAAGCAGGCGTCGGCTTGGATGGGGGTGCGACGTCCGATTGGAAATTCACAACAGCCAGCCCGCACGTCGTCTCGCTCGAACCGGCCAGCGACCAGAAAATCCCCCTCGATCCACAAATCAAGCTGACGTTCAATCAGCCCATGGATATGGGCAGTGTCGAATCGAATTTCACATTTAGCGGCACCGAGGGTGGGGTCAAGGGCACGTTCACCTGGAGCGAGGATGCCAGAATCGTGACGTTCGCGCCAGCCAGGGAATTGCGTCGCGACGTCGGGTACATTTTGAATGTCGGTTCCGCGTCGAAATCGAAAGGCGGCATGACACTTGGCGAAGATTATGGCGCGGTGCTTAATACGTTCGGTAACTTTGCGGTCGACTCGACGGATGTGCAATATTATTCCGTCTTCCTTCACTTTAGCTCGCCGCTGGCAGAGGGCGATTATGACCGCTTTGTGAAGGTCACGCCAGCGCTGGATAATTTTTCGACGGGCTTGACGGAAGATGGTTTGAGCCTGGGTGTGTATGGAACGTTCAAACCGGAGACGAACTATGAGATCGAGGTCGACGCAAAGCTAAGGGATCGCTGGGGACAGTCGCTGGGTGATCCGTTTGTGTTCGATTTCCGCACCGCGCCTGCGCCTGCCACGTTAAACGTGGACCTGTTTGCTTCCTCTACAGTATTCGTACGCCCCGACGAGCCCGTGCTCAACGCCAAGGCGACCAATGTGCAGAGCGCGGATGTGACGGTTGCACCGCTTGCCCTTCAGGATTTTTTCCAGCTCTATGATTCCTATGATAACCAGCAGGCATTTTCGCCGTCGAATGCCCTGGTTTATCCGCACACGTTCAACCTGCCGCCCAGCGAAACCAAGGATGTGAAACTGCGCCTTGTAGAGCAGGGCAGCCAGTTGGTACCTGGCCTGTATTACGTCAGCATCGCTTCACCACAACTCAACTCGCCGGGAAAGAATGTTTATTTTGCAGCTTCCAGCCATGCCAACCTGACGTTTAAACTGGGCGCGACCGAAGCTCTGGTCTGGGCAGTGGACTTGCCCTCTCAAACGCCGCTCGCAAACATGCCGGTGACGATCTATGACAATGCTGGTAACCAGGTGACTTCCGGCACGACGGACAAGGATGGTTTGTGGAAGGGAGAGGTGGGTCCGCGCGAGGGAGAATTATTTGCGGTTCTTGGCGCGCCCGGTGACGATAACTTTGCGCTCGCGAGCAGCGGCTGGGACATGGGCATTTCCGCCTGGGACTTCGGATTCGATTTTAATGCCCGCCCGCCGCATACCGAAATTTATATGTACACCGATCGTCCCATATATCGGCCCGGTCAAACGGTGTACTTCCGCGGTGTGGCGCGGCAGGCATTCAACGGTCGTTATGAACTGCCGCAAATCAATGAAGTGCCTTTTACGTTGCGTGACGCGGATGGCACACAGCTGCTTTCGCTCAACGAACCGCTTTCTCCGTATGGCACATTTAATGGGGAATACCAGCTCCCGGTAGATGCCGCGCCCGGCTATTACACCTTCGAGAGCAATGATTTCAATCTTTATTTCACCTTCCAGGTTGCAGAGTATCGCAAGCCGGAATTCAATCTGAGTGTTGATTTTTCTGCCGATGAAAGCAAGCAGGGCGACGCCGCACAAGCCCAGGTCAGCGCCCGCTATTTCTTCGACGCGCCGGCCAACGATGTGAATGTTCATTGGGCGGTGTATGCCAAGCCCGATATGTTCTACCTGCCTAATTACGACACAAATCTATTGGACACTTCCTGGCTGGATATCTTTCCCTACGCGGAGCCGCACTCGGGGGCTTACTTTGGAAATCTGCTCCAAGAAGGGACCGGTCAAACCAATCGCGACGGAATCCTGTCCATTGACCTGCCAGCCATCCCTGAGTCGGATCTGGGACAGATTGTCACGCTGGAAGTGACCGCCATGGATGAAGCCGGCCTGCCGGTCAGTGCGCGTGCACAAATGAAAGTGCATCCCGCAGATTTTTACGTTGGACTGCATCCCGATCAATGGATCGGTCGCGCCGATTCGCCGATTGGCTTTGACGTGTACACCGTTGATTGGGCAAAGAGTGCTTCCAGCAATAAAACTCTGAACGCGGAGTTCAAACAAGTCCGTTGGGAGAGGCAAACCGATGCCGCTGGTTTTTCCACCTATAAACCAATCTACACGCCGGTCAGCAGTAGCAATCTCACTACAGGACCGGACGGTAAGGCGCGGCTTTCCTTCGTCCCGCCCAATGCAGGCACCTATATGCTCGAAGTCAGCGGGGACGGCGCCCGCACGCAATCCATGATCTGGGTCAACGGCGCGGGCTCGGCAGCCTGGCCGGATCTACCCAATCAACGAGTGGAACTGACCGCAGATAAAGATTCATACCAGGCAGGCGACACGGCAAAGATCTTTATCCCGAATCCGTTCGCGGTAAATTCGCTGGCGCTCGTCACCGTGGAGCGCGGCGTCATTTCGAAAGCCGAAGTAATGACCCTGTCTGGCAGTGGCAAGGAATATATACTCCCGCTCACCGAAGCGGACGCGCCCAATGTGTACGTCAGCGTGACCGTACTGGGACAGGGCAACGACTTCCGCCAGGGCCTGGTCAATCTGCCGGTCGCGCCGGATGATAAGGCATTGAACGTACAAGTGACATCGGAGCCAAAGCAAGCCGGACCGCGCGACGAAGTCACGTTTGAGGTAGAGGTGACGGATAACCAGGGACAGCCCGTCGAGGGCGAGTTCTCGCTATCGGTAGTCGACCTTGCCTCTCTGGCACTGGCAGATCCGAATGCGAAGGATATCTTGCCTGCCTACTACAGCATCCAACCCCTTGGCATCGAAACGGGCCTCTCCATTGCTGCGTACAGTGGACGCGATGCGATTCCCCCCGGCGGCATGGGCGGTGGTGGCGGAGGAGAAGTACCATTCCTCCGCGAAGACTTTCCCGATACTGCCTACTGGAACCCGTCGCTCATTACCAACTCCCAGGGTCGTGGCCAGGTGACAATGACCTTGCCTGATTCCCTCACCACCTGGAAAGTGGATGTTCGCGGTCTGACGGTGGATACAAAAGTGGGACAGGCGGAGACCGAGATCGTTTCGACCAAGCCGTTATTGATTCGCCCGGTCACGCCGAGGTTCCTGGTCCATGGCGATCATGTATTAATGGCAGCGGTTGTCAATAAT